>NZ_JBOBDM010000024.1:0-79077 GCF_050586605.1 Pseudomonas sp. ES1
GCAGAAATTATTGCAGAGTTGGCGACGGTTTGCCCCCTGCAGGGTGGCCCTTTTCCTATGCAAGGCTTCGGGGCGTGGCTATCATGCCAGCCTTATTCCGAGTCGAGACTGGCATGCTGAAGTTGTTGAATCTCCTCAAGGATGGCCGGTTCCATTCCGGAGAAGCGCTGGGTGCTGCCCTTGGTGTAAGCCGCAGCGCTGTCTGGAAACAGCTGCAACATCTTGAGAGTGAGCTGAACCTGACCATTCATAAGGTCCGTGGGCGCGGCTATCAGCTGGCAGCGCCGTTGAATCTGCTGGAATCGCACGCGATTACCGCGTTCTCCCAGGGCGAGCAGTGGCCTGTGTTCATCCATGAATGCATCGACTCGACCAATGCCGAGGGCTTACGGCTTGCGGCGCAAGGCCAAGCCGCTCCCTTCCTGGTGCTGGCCGAGCGCCAGACTGCCGGTCGTGGCCGTCGCGGGCGGCAGTGGGTAAGCCCGTTTGCTGAAAACCTTTATTACAGCCTTGTGTTGCGGGTTGAGGGTGGCATGCGCCAGCTCGAAGGGCTGAGTCTGGTGGTTGGCCTGGCGGTGATGCGTACCCTGCAAGCTTTTGGGCTCAAAGACGTCGGGCTCAAGTGGCCAAACGATGTCCTGGTAAGGGGGCGCAAGATCACCGGGATCCTGCTGGAGTTGGTCGGTGATCCGGCCGATGTTTGCCATGTGGTGCTGGGTATCGGCATCAACGTGAACATGCAGTCCAGTGAGCAGATCGACCAGCAATGGACCTCCATGCGTAGCGAAGCTGGTCTGGTGATTGACCGTAATCAATTGGTTGCGTTACTCAGTCAGCAGCTGCAGCACGAGCTGGCGCGTCATCGCCGATACGGCTTCGCCGCGTTCCAGGAGGAATGGGAGCAAGCGCACCTGTGGCAGGGGCGTAAAGTCTCACTGGTGGCTGGCAATGCCCGTATTGATGGGGTGGCGCGAGGTGTGGATGGTCAAGGCGGCTTGCGTCTTGATGTAGATGGTGTGGAGAAGAGCTTCAGCGGTGGCGAGCTCAGTCTGAGGTTGCGTGATGATTCTTGAGCTCGATTGCGGGAACAGCTTTATCAAATGGCGGGTGATACACGCTGCAGATGCGGCTATCACTGGGGGAGGAATCGTCGACTCCGACCAGGCCCTTGTGGCAGCTATCTGTGCGCTTCCTGGCTTGCACCTGGCAGGTGGTCGAATGGTCAGCGTGCGCAGCGAGGAAGAAACTACGGCACTTTGTGCTCTTCTTCAGCAAGCGTTCGCCATTGACGTTAAGGTGGCTCAGCCGGTGCAGGAAATGGCTGGGGTGCGCAATGGCTATGAGGATTTCCAGCGCCTGGGAATGGATCGCTGGCTGGGTGCTCTGGGTGCTTTCCATTTGGCCAAAGCTGCTTGCCTGGTCATTGATTTCGGCACGGCGGCAAAGGCGGACTTTGTTGCGGCCGATGGTGAGCATCTGGGGGGGTACATTTGCCCTGGCATGCCGCTGATGCGCAGTCAGTTGCGGACCCACACGCGCCGAATTCGCTATGACGATGCGTCGGCTGAGCGCGCTCTTGGCAGTCTGGCTCCTGGGCGCTCCACGGTAGAGGCGGTAGAGCGCGGCTGTGTGCTGATGCTCCAGGGTTTTGCCCGGATGCAAATCGAGCAGGCGAAAGCCTTGTGGGGTGATGACTTCACGATCTTCCTCACAGGTGGCGATGCTCCGTTGGTGCACGAGGCCGTTCCCCAGGCGCGGATTGTGCCGGATCTGGTATTCGTTGGTCTGGCCATGGCCTGCCCTTTGAGTTGAGGTGTCTATGCGCTGGTTATTTCTGCTGTTACTCGTGCTGAACGTTTTCTATTACGTATGGCATCAGCAGGAGGCTCCGCTGAGGGTCAAAGAGGTCGCACCTCTCTCCTTATATAAAGGCAGCCAGCAAGAGATTCGTCTGCTGCGTGAAACGGGTGTTGCTACACCTGCTCGGCGCCGGGATGAATGCCTGGTGGTGGGTGGGGTTGCTGGGCGAGAGCAACTCGATGCGCTGCGGCAGCGGCTGCTGAGCCTCGATATCGCCTCGCAGCCGGTCGCAGGGCAGCTGCCTGGTGCCGATGGCTTCTGGCTCAAGGTGGCCCCTGAAAGCGAGCGTTTGCTGGACCAATCGGTGCTGGCCATTCTTTCCAAGGATTTCAAAGACTTAAAACACAAAATTATTTTGTGCGAGGGTATTGCAACTGCTGAATAGCTTGATAGAATGGCGCCCGCTTCACAGGGAACGCCACTCAGGTAGCAGAACCAGAAGCAGTGTCAAAGCCGCTAAGTTTCAGATTTGATTGAAAAAATTTGAAAAAGAGCTTGACGCTAGGGCGGCAGCCAAGTAGAATGCCGGCCACATCTGGAGGGATTCCCGAGCGGCCAAAGGGGACGGACTGTAAATCCGTTGCGAGAGCTTCGAAGGTTCGAATCCTTCTCCCTCCACCAGTTTTAGCGAGAGCCGCAAGCTCCGCGGGTATAGTTTAGTGGTAGAACCTCAGCCTTCCAAGCTGATGATGCGGGTTCGATTCCCGCTACCCGCTCCAAGTTTGCAGTTGTTGCGCAAAGTGTTTCGCTCTTGTAGCTCAGTTGGTAGAGCACACCCTTGGTAAGGGTGAGGTCAGCGGTTCAAGTCCGCTCAAGAGCTCCATATAAACAAGGCAGATATGAAAATATCTGCCTTTGTTTTATCGGCGGTATGACTATTTCTTCTGCGGAGGACTGTATCGATGGCTAAGGAAAAGTTTGATCGTTCCCTACCTCACGTTAACGTCGGCACTATCGGCCACGTTGACCACGGTAAGACCACTCTGACTGCAGCGCTGACTCGCGTTTGCTCCGAAGTTTTCGGTTCGGCCGTCGTTGAGTTCGACAAGATCGACTCGGCTCCGGAAGAAAAAGCTCGCGGTATCACCATCAACACCGCGCACGTCGAGTACAACTCGAACATTCGTCACTACGCTCACGTTGACTGCCCAGGTCACGCTGACTACGTGAAGAACATGATCACCGGTGCTGCCCAGATGGACGGCGCGATCCTGGTTTGCTCGGCCGCCGATGGTCCGATGCCACAAACCCGTGAGCACATCCTGCTGTCCCGTCAGGTTGGCGTTCCGTACATCGTGGTCTTCCTGAACAAGGCTGACCTGGTGGACGACGCTGAGCTGCTGGAACTGGTCGAGATGGAAGTTCGCGACCTGCTGTCCACCTACGACTTCCCAGGCGACGACACCCCGATCATCATCGGTTCGGCTCGTATGGCTCTGGAAGGCAAAGACGACAACGAAATGGGCACCAGCGCTGTTAAGAAGCTGGTTGAAACTCTGGACAGCTACATCCCAGAGCCAGAGCGTGCTATCGACAAGCCGTTCCTGATGCCAATCGAAGACGTGTTCTCGATCTCCGGTCGCGGTACCGTTGTTACCGGCCGTATCGAGCGCGGTATCGTTCGCGTTCAAGACCCGCTGGAAATCGTTGGTCTGCGTGACACCACCACCACCACCTGCACCGGCGTTGAGATGTTCCGCAAGCTGCTGGACGAAGGTCGTGCTGGCGAGAACTGCGGCGTTCTGCTGCGTGGTACCAAGCGTGACGACGTTGAGCGTGGCCAGGTTCTGGTCAAGCCAGGTTCGGTCAAGCCGCACACCAAGTTCACCGCAGAAGTCTACGTTCTGTCGAAGGAAGAAGGCGGTCGTCACACTCCGTTCTTCAAAGGCTACCGTCCTCAGTTCTACTTCCGTACCACTGACGTGACCGGTAACTGCGAACTGCCGGAAGGCGTTGAAATGGTAATGCCAGGTGACAACATTCAGATGACTGTCACTCTGATCAAGACCATCGCAATGGAAGACGGTCTGCGTTTCGCCATCCGTGAAGGCGGTCGTACCGTCGGCGCCGGCGTCGTAGCAAAAATTATCGAATAAGTAGTTGATTTACTTGATCAGGTCGGTATAATGGCCGGCCTGATACAGCGTTACAGGTCAGTAGCTCAATTGGCAGAGCGACGGTCTCCAAAACCGTAGGTTGGGGGTTCGATTCCCTCCTGACCTGCCATTCACCTCGGTGTGATGGCTTTCTTCTTACAGGATCCTCCTCGATGACCCCCAAAACTGAAGCCCAAGAATCGCGTTTTGATCTGTTCAAGTGGCTGGCTGTAGTGGCTTTGGTGGTTGTTGCTGTCGTGGGTAATCAGTATTACTCGGCATCCCCGATCCTGTATCGCGTTCTCGCACTTCTTGCTCTGGCTGCGGCTGCTGGCTTTGTTGCTCTGCAGACTGCGAAGGGTAAGTCGTTTTTTGCGTTGGCGAAGGAAGCTCGTACTGAGATCCGTAAAGTCGTGTGGCCGACCCGCCAAGAAACCACTCAGACCACGCTCATCGTAGTGGCTGTTGTTCTGGTTATGGCACTGCTGCTGTGGGGTCTAGACTCCCTGCTCGGCTGGGCGGTCTCCTTGATTGTTGGCTAAGGGTGTCCCGTGGCTAAGCGTTGGTACGTAGTGCATGCTTACTCGGGTTACGAGAAGCATGTGATGCGCTCCCTGGTAGAGCGCGTCAAGCTGGCTGGCATGGAAGACGAGTTCGGCGAGATCCTGGTCCCGACCGAAGAAGTCGTTGAAATGCGCAACGGCCAGAAGCGCAAAAGTGAGCGCAAATTCTTCCCTGGCTATGTATTGGTCCAGATGGAAATGAACGAAGGGACTTGGCACCTTGTCAAGGATACCCCTCGCGTCATGGGTTTCATTGGTGGTACCGCAGACAAACCTGCGCCGATCACTGATAAAGAGGCTGAAGCCATCCTGCGTCGCGTAGCTGACGGCAGTGATAAGCCGAAGCCGAAGACGCTGTTCGAGCCGGGTGAAGTGGTTCGCGTCATTGATGGTCCGTTCGCCGACTTCAATGGCAGTGTCGAAGAGGTTAACTACGAGAAGAGCCGTCTGCAGGTTGCAGTGCTCATTTTCGGTCGCTCTACTCCGGTGGAGCTCGAGTTCAGCCAGGTCGAGAAGGTCTAGCCGAACGAAGCATCCCATACCCCGCAGCCCTATGTGCTGCGGGGTTTTGTCGTCACTGGGATAAAACGCAAGTCATCCGGGGAGCCATCTGGCGTTCGTACCCGATATTGGAGTAGCTCATGGCTAAGAAGATTCAGGCTTACATCAAGCTGCAAGTAAAGGCCGGCCAGGCCAACCCTAGCCCACCCGTTGGTCCAGCACTGGGTCAACACGGTGTGAACATCATGGAATTCTGCAAGGCCTTCAACGCCCGTACTCAGGGTCAAGAAGCCGGCCTGCCGACTCCTGTGATCATCACTGTTTACAGTGACCGTAGCTTCACCTTCGAAACCAAGAGCACCCCTGCCTCGGTTCTGCTGAAGAAAGCTGCTGGCCTGACCAGCGGTTCGGCTCGCCCGAACACCGTCAAAGTCGGTACCGTGACCCGCGCTCAGCTGGAAGATATCGCCAAGGCTAAACAGGCTGATCTGACCGCTGCTGACCTGGACGCTGCTGTACGCACCATCGCTGGCTCTGCCCGCAGCATGGGCCTGAACGTGGAGGGTGTGTAATGGCTAAGCTGACCAAGCGCCAAAAGGCAATCGCCGAGAAAATCGAAGCAGGCAAGGCCTACAACTTCGAAGAAGCCGCAGCTCTGCTGGCTTCGCTGCCGAACGCCAAGTTCGTCGAGTCGTACGACATCGCCGTAAACCTCGGTGTTGACCCGCGTAAATCCGACCAGGTCGTACGTAGCGCTACCGTGCTGCCACACGGCACTGGCAAGACCGTACGCGTTGCCGTCTTCACCCAGGGTCCAGCTGCTGAGGCCGCTCTGGCTGCCGGCGCTGACCGTGTAGGTATGGACGACCTGGCTGCCGAGATGAAAGCCGGCGACCTGAACTACGACGTCGTTATCGCATCGCCTGATGCCATGCGCGTTGTGGGTCAGCTGGGTCAGGTTCTGGGTCCTCGCGGCCTGATGCCTAACCCGAAAGTCGGTACCGTTTCGCCAGACGTAGCCACTGCCGTGAAAAACGCCAAGGCTGGTCAGGTTCGCTACCGCACCGACAAAAACGGTATCATCCACACCTCCGTTGGCAAAGTCGGCTTCGAAGCTGGCAAGCTGAAGGAAAACGTTGAAGCCCTGATCGCTGATCTGAAGCGTATCAAGCCAGCTTCCTCGAAAGGTATCTACGTCAAGCGCGTTACCCTGAGCACCACCATGGGCCCAGGTCTGATCATCGATCAGAGCTCGCTGAGCGTGTAAGACAATGTTGGCGGGTGTCATGCCCGCCAACAGCAAAAATTGGGGTCCCTGCCTGGCGGGGGCTATCCAAGACCGTAGGCGGCGCAAGCCTTAAACAACCAGCCTACGCAGATGGTGCTCCCGGTTCCTTACCGAATCAGACACCAAAACGACATCCGGCTTCGGCCAGATGAAACGGTAACAAGCAGGAGTTTTACCCGTGGCAATTAAACTCGAAGACAAGAAGGCCATCGTCGCTGAAGTCAACGAGGCTGCCAAAGTCGCTCTGTCCGCTGTCGTGGCTGATGCCCGTGGTGTGACTGTAGGCGCAATGACCGGACTCCGTAAAGAGGCTCGTGAAGCTGGCGTATACGTACGTGTCGTACGTAACACCCTGCTCAAGCGCGCTGTTGCTGACACTGAATTCAGTGTCCTCAACGACGCCTTCACTGGCCCTACCCTGATCGCTTTCTCCAACGAGCACCCGGGCGCTGCTGCCCGTCTGTTCAAAGAGTTCGCCAAGGGTCAGAGCAAGTTCGAGATCAAGGCAGCTGCGTTTGACGGCAAGTTCATTGCAGCGAACCAGATCGACGTGTTGGCTACCCTGCCGACCCGCGACGAGGCCATCGCGAAGCTGATGAGCGTGATCCAAGGCGCTACCAGCAAGCTGGCCCGCACCCTGGCAGCTATTCGCGACCAGAAAGAAGCAACCGCCGCCTAAGGCGCGCGAAACTCTTTCGAATCATACGTTTAATTTGATAGCTGCTTAGGCTGTCACCCCAATACAGGATTTAAGTCATGTCCCTGACTAACGAGCAAATCATCGAAGCAATCGGCCAGAAAACCGTTCTGGAAGTTGTTGAGCTGATCAAAGCAATGGAAGAAACCTTCGGCGTTACCGCTGCTGTTGCCGCTGCTGGCCCAGCTGCTGCTGCTGCCGTTGTTGAAGAGCAGACCGAGTTCAACGTTGTTCTGGTTGAAGCCGGCGAGAAGAAAGTGAACGTCATTAAAGCCGTTCGCGAGCTGACCGGTCTGGGCCTGAAAGAAGCCAAAGAGAAAGTCGATGGCGCTCCTCAGGTTGTAGCTGAAGGCGTTTCGAAAGAAGCCGCTGAAGACGCTAAGAAGAAGCTGGAAGAAGCAGGCGCCAAAGTCGAGCTGAAGTAATTTCGACTGTGCGATGCCAGCCCGAGCGTTAAGCGAAGGGCTGATGGCTGGTGGCTTATGCCACCGGCCTTTTTCCGTTATTGGTGGCCGATCAGGTCGGCCCCGATAACGAGCGGTAACCACCATGAGGGTGGCGCAAACCAAAGGGTTTGCACGATTTTCTGGCTGCTCCCGCCGGGAGATGCCAAACAAGCAGGTGACCAAGCTGGGGAATGCTGATGGCTTACTCATACACTGAGAAAAAACGTATCCGCAAGGACTTTAGCAAGTTGCCGGACGTCATGGACGTGCCTTACCTCCTGGCAATCCAGCTGGATTCGTATCGCGAATTCCTGCAGGCAGGAGCATCCAAGGACCAGTTCCGCGACATCGGCCTGCATGCGGCCTTCAAATCGGTATTCCCGATCATCAGCTACTCCGGCAATGCTGCCCTGGAGTACGTCGGCTACCGCCTGGGTGAGCCGGCCTTCGATGTGAAGGAATGTGTCCTGCGCGGTGTGACCTTCGCGGTCCCGCTGCGGGTGAAGGTGCGCCTGATCATCTTCGACAAGGAATCGTCGAACAAAGCGATCAAGGACATCAAAGAGCAAGAAGTCTACATGGGTGAAATCCCCCTGATGACTGAGAACGGTACCTTCGTTATCAACGGTACCGAGCGTGTGATCGTGTCCCAGCTGCACCGTTCGCCGGGTGTGTTCTTCGACCACGACCGTGGCAAGACCCACAGCTCGGGCAAGCTGCTGTACTCCGCACGCATCATCCCTTACCGCGGTTCGTGGCTGGACTTCGAGTTCGACCCGAAGGACTGCGTGTTCGTCCGTATCGACCGTCGCCGCAAACTGCCGGCCTCGGTACTGCTGCGCGCCCTGGGTTACAGCACCGAAGAGGTTCTGAACACCTTCTACACCACCAACGTGTTCCACGTTTCCGGCGAAAAACTGAGCCTGGAGCTGGTACCTCAGCGTCTGCGTGGTGAAGTCGCGGTCATGGACATCCATGACGAGTCCGGCAAGGTCATCGTCGAGCAGGGCCGTCGTATCACCGCACGCCACATCAACCAGCTGGAAAAGGCTGGCGTGAAACAGCTGGACGTGCCGCTGGAGTACATGCTGGGTCGCACCACCGCCAAGGCGATCGTGCACCCGGCTACCGGCGAGATCCTGGCCGAGTGCAACACCGAGCTGACCACCGACCTGCTGGTCAAGGTCGCCAAGGCTCAGGTCGTTCGCATCGAAACGCTGTACACCAACGACATCGACTGCGGTCCGTTCATTTCGGATACCCTGAAGATCGACACCACCAGCAACCAACTGGAAGCGCTGGTCGAGATCTACCGCATGATGCGTCCAGGCGAGCCGCCAACCAAGGACGCCGCCGAGACCCTGTTCAACAACCTGTTCTTCAGCGCCGAGCGTTACGATCTGTCCGCCGTTGGCCGCATGAAGTTCAACCGTCGTATCGGTCGTACCGAGATCGAAGGTTCGGGCGTGCTGAGCAAGGAAGATATCGTCGAGGTTCTCAAGACCCTGGTCGACATCCGTAACGGCAAAGGCATCGTCGACGACATCGACCACCTGGGTAACCGTCGCGTCCGTTGCGTCGGCGAGATGGCCGAGAACCAGTTCCGCGTTGGCCTGGTGCGCGTAGAGCGTGCGGTCAAAGAGCGTCTGTCGATGGCTGAAAGCGAAGGCCTGATGCCGCAAGACCTGATCAACGCCAAGCCGGTTGCGGCGGCGGTGAAAGAGTTCTTCGGCTCCAGCCAGCTCTCGCAGTTCATGGACCAGAACAACCCGCTCTCCGAGATCACCCACAAGCGCCGTGTTTCTGCACTCGGCCCTGGCGGTCTGACCCGTGAGCGTGCTGGCTTCGAAGTCCGTGACGTACACCCGACCCACTACGGCCGTGTGTGCCCGATCGAAACGCCGGAAGGCCCGAACATCGGTCTGATCAACTCCCTGGCGGCCTACGCCCGCACCAACCAGTACGGCTTCCTGGAAAGCCCGTACCGCGTGGTGAAAGAGGGTGTGGTCAGCGACGACATCGTGTTCCTGTCCGCGATCGAAGAAGCCGATCACGTCATCGCCCAGGCTTCGGCCGCGATGAACGAGAAGAAGCAACTGATCGACGAGCTGGTAGCGGTCCGTCACCTGAACGAATTCACCGTCAAGGCGCCGGAAGACGTCACCCTGATGGACGTTTCGCCGAAGCAGGTAGTTTCGGTTGCTGCGTCGCTGATTCCGTTCCTCGAGCACGACGACGCCAACCGTGCGTTGATGGGTTCGAACATGCAGCGTCAGGCTGTACCTACTCTGCGTGCCGACAAGCCGCTGGTCGGTACCGGCATGGAGCGCAACGTTGCCCGTGACTCCGGCGTCTGCGTCGTGGCCCGTCGTGGCGGCGTGATCGACTCCGTCGATGCCAGCCGCATCGTGGTACGTGTTGCCGATGACGAAGTAGAAACCGGTGAAGCCGGTGTCGACATCTACAACCTGACCAAATACACCCGTTCCAACCAGAACACCTGCATCAACCAGCGTCCGCTGGTGAGCAAGGGTGACGTGGTCAAGCGCAACGACATCATGGCCGACGGCCCGTCCACCGACATGGGTGAACTGGCGCTGGGTCAGAACATGCGCATCGCGTTCATGGCCTGGAACGGTTTCAACTTCGAAGACTCCATCTGTCTGTCGGAGCGCGTGGTTCAGGAAGACCGCTTCACCACGATCCACATCCAGGAACTGACCTGTGTGGCCCGTGACACCAAGCTTGGCCCAGAGGAAATCACCGCGGACATCCCGAACGTGGGTGAAGCTGCGCTGAACAAGCTGGACGAAGCCGGTATCGTCTACGTAGGTGCCGAAGTCGGCGCTGGCGACATCCTGGTCGGCAAGGTCACTCCGAAAGGCGAGACCCAGCTGACGCCGGAAGAAAAACTGCTGCGCGCGATCTTCGGTGAGAAGGCCAGCGACGTCAAAGACACCTCCCTGCGCGTGCCGACCGGCACCAAGGGTACCGTCATCGACGTACAGGTCTTCACCCGTGATGGCGTTGAGCGCGACAGCCGCGCCCTGTCCATCGAGAAGATGCAGCTGGACGAGATCCGCAAGGACCTGAACGAAGAGTTCCGCATCGTCGAAGGCGCAACCTTCGAGCGTCTGCGTTCCGCGCTGAACGGCCAGGTGGTTGACGGTGGTGCGGGCCTGAAGAAAGGCACCGTGATCACTGACGACGTGCTGAACGGTCTGGAGCACGGCCAGTGGTTCAAACTGCGCATGGCCGAAGATGCACTGAACGAGCAGCTGGAAAAGGCTCAGCAGTACATCGTCGACCGCCGCCGTCTGCTGGACGACAAGTTCGAAGACAAGAAGCGCAAGCTGCAGCAGGGCGATGACCTGGCTCCGGGCGTACTGAAGATCGTCAAGGTCTACCTGGCAATCCGTCGTCGCATCCAGCCGGGCGACAAGATGGCCGGTCGTCACGGTAACAAAGGTGTGGTCTCGGTGATCATGCCGGTTGAAGACATGCCGCACGACGCCAACGGCACGCCGGTCGACGTCGTACTGAACCCGCTGGGCGTACCTTCGCGTATGAACGTCGGTCAGATCCTTGAAACCCACCTGGGCCTCGCGGCCAAAGGCCTGGGCGAGAAGATCGACCGCATGATCGAAGAGCAGCGCAAAGCCGCTGAGCTGCGTGGTTTCCTCACCGAGATCTACAACGAGATCGGTGGTCGTCAGGAGAACCTGGACGAGTTCACCGACGAAGAGATCCTCGCCCTGGCGCACAACTTGAAGAAGGGCGTGCCAATGGCCACTCCAGTCTTCGACGGTGCCAAGGAGAGCGAGATCAAGGCCATGCTGAAACTGGCAGACCTGCCAGAAAGCGGCCAGATGGTGCTGTTCGATGGCCGTACCGGCAACAAGTTCGAGCGTTCTGTGACCGTCGGTTACATGTACATGCTCAAGCTGAACCACTTGGTGGACGACAAGATGCACGCGCGTTCCACTGGTTCTTACAGCCTGGTTACCCAGCAGCCGCTGGGTGGTAAGGCGCAGTTCGGTGGTCAGCGTTTCGGGGAGATGGAAGTGTGGGCGCTGGAAGCATACGGCGCGGCATACACCCTGCAAGAAATGCTCACAGTGAAGTCGGACGACGTGAACGGCCGTACCAAGATGTACAAGAACATCGTGGATGGCGATCACCGTATGGAGCCGGGCATGCCCGAGTCCTTCAACGTGTTGATCAAAGAGATCCGTTCGCTCGGTATCGACATCGATCTGGAAACCGAATAACACGTGACGCGAAGGGGAGTGCGGCAGCTGCTGCCCACTCCCTGCTCCGCCAGGAGGAAAGGCCTTGAAAGACCTACTGAATTTGCTGAAAAACCAGGGTCAAGTCGAAGAGTTCGACGCCATCCGTATCGGTCTGGCGTCGCCTGAAATGATCCGTTCGTGGTCGTTCGGTGAAGTCAAAAAGCCCGAGACCATCAACTACCGTACGTTCAAGCCTGAGCGTGACGGCCTGTTCTGCGCCAAGATCTTTGGCCCAGTCAAGGACTACGAGTGCCTGTGCGGCAAGTACAAGCGCCTGAAGCACCGTGGTGTGATCTGCGAGAAGTGCGGCGTTGAAGTTGCCCTGGCCAAGGTTCGTCGTGAGCGCATGGCGCACATCGAGCTGGCCTCGCCGGTTGCCCACATCTGGTTCCTGAAGTCGCTGCCGTCCCGTATCGGCCTGCTGATGGACATGACCCTGCGTGACATCGAGCGCGTGCTCTACTTCGAGAGCTACGTCGTGATCGACCCGGGCATGACCACCCTCGAGAAGGGCCAGCTGCTCAACGACGAACAGTACTTCGAAGCGCTGGAAGAGTTCGGTGACGACTTCGACGCCCGCATGGGTGCCGAGGCTGTCCGCGAGCTGCTGCACGCTATCGACCTGGAGCACGAGATTGGCCGCCTGCGCGAAGAAATTCCGCAAACCAACTCGGAAACCAAGATCAAGAAGCTGTCCAAGCGCCTGAAGCTGATGGAAGCTTTCCAGGGCTCGGGCAATCTGCCTGAGTGGATGGTCCTGACCGTCCTGCCAGTGCTGCCGCCGGACCTGCGTCCGCTGGTACCGCTGGATGGCGGCCGCTTCGCGACCTCCGACCTGAACGACCTGTATCGTCGGGTAATCAACCGTAACAACCGTCTGAAGCGTCTGCTCGATCTGTCGGCGCCGGACATCATCGTGCGCAACGAAAAGCGCATGCTGCAGGAAGCGGTCGACGCCCTGCTCGACAACGGCCGTCGCGGTCGCGCCATCACTGGCTCGAACAAGCGTCCGCTGAAGTCGCTGGCCGACATGATCAAAGGTAAGCAAGGTCGCTTCCGTCAGAACTTGCTCGGTAAGCGCGTGGACTACTCCGGTCGTTCGGTAATTACCGTAGGCCCGACCCTGCGCCTGCACCAGTGCGGTCTGCCGAAGAAGATGGCCCTCGAGCTGTTCAAGCCGTTCATTTTCGGCAAGCTGGAAATGCGTGGTCTGGCGACCACCATCAAGGCCGCCAAGAAGATGGTCGAGCGCGAGCTGCCAGAGGTGTGGGACGTTCTCGCCGAAGTGATTCGCGAACACCCCGTACTGCTCAACCGTGCACCGACCCTTCACCGTCTGGGTATCCAGGCCTTTGAACCGGTACTGATCGAAGGTAAGGCTATTCAGCTGCACCCGCTGGTCTGTGCCGCGTACAACGCCGACTTCGACGGTGACCAGATGGCCGTTCACGTGCCGCTGACGCTGGAAGCCCAGCTCGAAGCGCGCGCGCTGATGATGTCGACCAACAACATTCTGTCGCCAGCCAACGGTGAGCCAATCATCGTTCCGTCGCAGGACGTTGTACTGGGTCTGTACTACATGACCCGTGAAGCCATCAACGCCAAGGGCGAAGGTCGCGTATTCGCCGACCTGCAGGAAGTCGACCGCGTATTCCGCGCCGGCGAAGCTGCCCTGCACGCGAAAATCAAGGTTCGTATCAACGAAACCGTGAAAGACCGTGATGGCAGCGTGACCAAGAACACCCGCATCGTCGACACCACCGTTGGCCGTGCGCTGCTGTTCCAGGTTGTACCGGCAGGCCTGCCGTACGACGTGGTCAACCAGCCGATGAAGAAGAAGGCGATCTCCAAGCTGATCAACCAGTGCTACCGCGTGGTTGGTCTGAAAGAGACCGTTATCTTCGCTGACCAACTGATGTACACCGGTTTCGCTTACTCGACCATTTCCGGCGTTTCCATCGGTGTTAACGACTTCGTTATCCCGGACGAGAAAGCCCGCATCATCGGTAACGCCACCGATGAAGTGAAGGAAATCGAGAGCCAGTACGCCTCCGGCCTGGTAACCCAGGGCGAGAAGTACAACAAGGTCATCGACTTGTGGTCGAAGGCGAACGACGAAGTGTCCAAGGCGATGATGGCCAACCTCTCGAAAGAGAAGGTCATCGACCGCGAAGGCAAGGAAGTCGAGCAAGAGTCCTTCAACTCGATGTACATGATGGCTGACTCCGGTGCTCGTGGTTCCGCGGCCCAGATCCGTCAGCTGGCCGGTATGCGTGGCCTGATGGCCAAGCCGGACGGCTCGATCATCGAGACGCCGATCACCGCGAACTTCCGTGAAGGTCTGAGCGTACTGCAGTACTTCATTTCGACTCACGGTGCTCGTAAAGGTCTGGCGGATACCGCATTGAAGACTGCGAACTCCGGTTACCTGACTCGCCGTCTGGTGGACGTTGCCCAGGATCTGGTCGTGACCGAGATCGACTGCGGCACCGACCAGGGTCTGCTGATGACCCCGCACATCGAAGGCGGCGACGTTGTTGAGCCGTTGGGTGAGCGCGTACTGGGTCGTGTCATCGCCCGTGACGTGTTCAAGCCAGGTACCGAGGACGTCATCGTTCCTGCCGGCACCCTGGTCGACGAGCAGTGGGTCGAGTTCATCGAGCTGAACAGCATCGACGAAGTGATCGTGCGTTCGCCGATCAGCTGCGAAACCCGCTACGGCATCTGCGCCAAGTGCTACGGTCGCGACCTGGCTCGCGGTCACCAGGTGAACATCGGTGAAGCTGTCGGCGTAATCGCTGCACAGTCGATCGGTGAGCCGGGCACCCAGCTGACCATGCGTACGTTCCACATCGGTGGTGCTGCAAGCCGTACTTCGGCTGCCGACAGCGTCCAGGTGAAGAACGGCGGTATGGTGCGTCTGCACAACCTGAAGCAGGTCGAGCGTGCCGATGGCAACCTGGTTGCCGTATCGCGTTCCGGCGAGCTGGCCATTGCCGACGAGTTCGGTCGTGAGCGTGAGCGCTACAAGCTGCCTTACGGTGCGGTGATTTCGGTCAAGGAAGGTGACAAGGTCGAAGCTGGCGCCATCGTCGCCAAGTGGGACCCGCACACCCACCCGATCGTTACCGAGCTGAAAGGTACCGTGACCTTCGTGGGCATGGAAGAAAACATCACCATCAAGCGCCAGACCGACGAACTGACCGGTCTGACCAACATTGAAGTCCTGGACGTCAAGGATCGCCCTGCCGCTGGCAAGGAAATCCGTCCGGCCATCAAGATGGTCGATGCCAATGGCAAGGATCTGTACCTGCCAGGTACCGACGTACCTGCTCAGTACTTCCTGCCAGCCAACGCCCTCGTCGGTGTGGCTGACGGTGCTCAGATCGGCGTCGGTGACGTTATTGCGCGTATCCCGCAAGAAACTTCGAAGACCCGTGACATCACCGGTGGTCTGCCACGCGTTGCCGACCTGTTCGAAGCGCGTCGTCCGAAAGAAGCCTCGATTCTGGCTGAAGTCAGCGGCACCATCGCCTTCGGTAAAGAGACCAAGGGCAAGCGCCGTCTGGTCATCACCCCGACCGATGGCAGCGATCCGTACGAAGAGCTGATTCCGAAGTGGCGCCACCTGAACGTCTTCGAAGGCGAACAGGTAAACCGCGGCGAAGTTATCTCCGACGGCCCGAGCGATCCGCACGACATCCTGCGTCTGCTGGGTGTGAGCGCGCTGGCGAAGTACATCGTCAACGAGATCCAGGACGTTTACCGTCTGCAAGGCGTTAAGATCAACGACAAGCACATCGAGACCATCCTGCGTCAGATGCTGCGCAAGGTCGAGATCGCCGAGTCGGGTGACTCCAGCTTCATCAAGGGCGACCAGATGGAACTGACTCACGTGCTGGTCGAGAACGAGCGTCTCGCCGCCGAAGACAAGTTCATCTCGAAGTTCACCCGCGTGCTGCTGGGTATCACCAAGGCCTCGCTGTCGACCGAATCGTTCATCTCCGCGGCTTCCTTCCAGGAAACCACCCGCGTACTGACCGAAGCGGCCGTTACCGGCAAGCGCGATTACCTGCGCGGCCTGAAAGAGAACGTGGTTGTGGGTCGTCTGATCCCGGCCGGTACCGGTCTGGCCTATCACAGCGAGCGCAAGCGTCGCCGTGAAGCCGACAAGCCGCTGCGTGTGAGCGCCAGTGAGGTGGAAGCCGCACTGACCGAAGCGCTGAACTCCAGCGGTAACTAAGTACAGGGCAGGGCCCCGGCAAACCCCGCGTGACCATCGCTGACATGAAATGTTGCCGATGATCGGGCGGGGAGGGCCGGGGCCTCGTCTTGACTGGGTGCAAGATCCTCCGTAGACTTTTGTACCCTTAAATTTGGTGAGGCTCCGTCTCGCCAATTTTTGGCTTTCTTGCAAGACAATTGAGTCGCAAGGCAATCAGTGGAGCTAGTAGATGGCAACTATCAACCAGCTGGTACGTCAGCCGCGTAAGCGTTCGGTCGAGAAATCGGACGTTCCTGCGCTGCAGAACTGCCCGCAACGTCGTGGCGTGTGCACCCGCGTGTACACCACTACGCCGAAAAAACCTAACTCGGCACTGCGTAAAGTATGCCGTGTGCGTCTGACCAACGGTTTCGAGGTTTCCTCGTACATCGGCGGTGAAGGCCACAACCTGCAAGAGCACAGCGTCGTCCTGATCCGTGGCGGCCGTGTAAAAGACTTGCCAGGTGTTCGTTACCACACCGTTCGCGGCTCTCTGGATACTTCGGGCGTCAAAGGCCGTAACCAGGGTCGTTCGAAGTACGGTACCAAGCGTCCGAAGTAATCGGCCGTTTGCAGACATCCATTTTTTTGAGTCGATAAGAGTAAGGTCGGGCAGGGGTCGAAGACCCACGTCCCGGGCTAACCTGAAGACCGTTTGAGGGCTTATCATGCCAAGACGTCGTGTAGCAGCAAAACGTGAGATCCTTGACGATCCGAAGTACGGATCCCAGATCCTCGCCAAGTTCATGAACCACGTGATGGAAAGCGGCAAGAAGGCCGTAGCCGAGCGCATCGTTTACGGTGCCCTGGATACCGTCAAAGCACGCAAGAACAGCGACCCCCTGGAAATCTTCGAGAAAGCTCTCGACGCCATCGCTCCGCTGGTCGAAGTTAAGTCCCGCCGTGTTGGCGGTGCCACTTACCAGGTCCCGGTTGAAGTTCGTCCATCCCGTCGTAACGCTCTGGCAATGCGCTGGCTCGTAGACTACGCCCGCAAGCGCGGCGAGAAGTCGATGGCTCTGCGTCTGGCCGGTGAACTGCTGGATGCTGCCGAAGGCAAAGGTGCTGCAGTCAAGAAGCGTGAAGACGTTCACCGTATGGCTGAAGCCAACAAAGCGTTCTCGCACTACCGCTTCTAATTCAAGCATCAATCATTTTGCGAGGGCTTTATGGCTCGTACTACAGCAATTAACCGCTACCGTAACATTGGTATCTGTGCCCACGTTGACGCGGGCAAGACCACCACTACCGAGCGGATCCTGTTCTACACAGGTCTGAGCCACAAGATGGGCGAGGTGCATGACGGCGCCGCGACCACCGACTGGATGGTGCAGGAGCAGGAGCGCGGTATCACCATTACCTCCGCTGCCGTTACCACCTTCTGGAAAGGTTCCCGTGGTCAGTACGACAACTACCGCGTAAACGTCATCGATACCCCCGGCCACGTTGACTTCACCATTGAAGTAGAGCGTTCGCTGCGCGTACTCGACGGCGCGGTCGTTGTGTTCTGCGGTACCTCCGGCGTTGAGCCGCAGTCCGAAACCGTATGGCGTCAGGCCAACAAGTACGGCGTTCCACGTGTTGTTTACGTGAACAAGATGGACCGTGCTGGTGCCAACTTCCTGCGCGTTATCGGCCAGATCAAGAACCGCCTGGGGCACACCCCGGTTCCGGTCCAGCTGGCTATCGGTGCAGAAGACGACTTCCAGGGTCAGGTTGACCTGATCAAGATGAAAGCCATCTACTGGAACGACGACGACAAAGGTACTACCTACCGCGAGGAAGAGATTCCTGCCGAGCTGGTGGACCTGGCCAACGAATGGCGCAGCAACATGGTCGAGGCTGCTGCCGAGGCCAACGAAGAGCTGATGAACAAGTACCTTGAAGAAGGTGACCTGTCCGTCGAAGACATCAAGGCTGGTCTGCGCGCCCGTACCCTGGCGAGCGAGATCGTTCCTGCAGTCTGCGGTTCCTCGTTCAAGAACAAGGGCGTTCCCCTGGTTCTCGATGCCGTTATCGACTTCCTGCCTGCTCCGACCGAAATCCCGGCGATCAAGGGTATCCACCCTGACCTGATCGACGTGCCGAAGGACGAAGTCACTGCAGAACAGTACGATGAGCGTCCTGCTGACGACAACGCGCCGTTCTCGGCCCTGGCGTTCAAGATTGCCACCGACCCGTTCGTTGGTACTCTGACCTTCGTCCGTGTTTACTCGGGCTTCCTGACCTCCGGTGACTCCGTCATCAACTCGGTCAAGGGCAAGAAAGAGCGCGTTGGTCGTATGGTGCAGATGCACGCCAACCAGCGTGAAGAGATCAAAGAAGTACGCGCTGGCGACATCGCTGCTCTGATCGGCATGAAGGACGTCACCACCGGTGACACCCTGTGCAACGCCGACAAGCCGATCATCCTCGAGCGTATGGACTTCCCTGAGCCGGTAATTTCGCTCTCCGTAGAGCCGAAAACCAAGGCTGACCAGGAGAAGATGGGTATCGCACTGGGCAAGCTGGCCCAGGAAGACCCGTCGTTCCGCGTCAAGACCGACGAAGAAACCGGCCAGACCATCATCTCCGGTATGGGTGAGCTGCACCTGGACATCCTCGTTGACCGCATGAAGCGCGAGTTCAACGTCGAGTGCAACGTCGGCAAGCCGCAGGTTTCGTACCGCGAGAAGATCACCAAGTCCAACGTCGAGATCGAAGGCAAGTTCGTTCGTCAGTCGGGTGGTCGTGGTCAGTTCGGTCACTGCTGGATCCGTTTCTCGGAGCCGGACGTGGACGAGAAGGGCAACATCACCGAAGGTCTGGTGTTCACCAACGAAGTCGTTGGTGGTGTGATTCCTAAGGAATTCATCGCCCCGATCCAGAAGGGTATCGAAGAGCAGATGAAGAACGGCGTTGTTGCCGGCTATCCGCTCCTCGGCCTGAAGGCCACGGTATTCGACGGTTCGTACCACGACGTCGACTCCAACGAAATGGCGTTCAAAATCGCTGCTTCGATGGCAACCAAGCAACTGGCCCAGAAGGGCGGTGGCGTGGTCCTCGAACCGATCATGAAGGTCGAGGTTGTAACCCCGGAAGATTACCTGGGTGACGTGATGGGTGACCTGAGCCGTCGTCGTGGGATGATCCAGGGTAATGAAGACTCGGTGTCCGGCAAGGTAATCACTGCTGAGGTGCCGCTCGGAGAGATGTTCGGTTACGCGACCGACGTTCGTTCCATGTCTCAGGGTCGCGCAAGCTACTCCATGGAATTCTCCAAATACGCCGAAGCTCCGTCGAACATCGTCGAAGCACTCGTTAAAAAACAAGGCTAATCCCCTTTAGGCAAGAGGTTCACTGTCGTGGCTAAAGAAAAATTTGATCGTTCCCTTCCCCACGTTAACGTCGGCACTATCGGCCACGTTGACCACGGTAAGACCACTCTGACTGCAGCGCTGACTCGCGTTTGCTCCGAAGTTTTCGGTTCGGCCGTCGTTGAGTTCGACAAGATCGACTCGGCTCCGGAAGAAAAAGCTCGCGGTATCACCATCAACACCGCGCACGTCGAGTACAACTCGAACATTCGTCACTACGCTCACGTTGACTGCCCAGGTCACGCTGACTACGTGAAGAACATGATCACCGGTGCTGCCCAGATGGACGGCGCGATCCTGGTTTGCTCGGCCGCCGATGGTCCGATGCCACAAACCCGTGAGCACATCCTGCTGTCCCGTCAGGTTGGCGTTCCGTACATCGTGGTCTTCCTGAACAAGGCTGACCTGGTGGACGACGCTGAGCTGCTGGAACTGGTCGAGATGGAAGTTCGCGACCTGCTGTCCACCTACGACTTCCCAGGCGACGACACCCCGATCATCATCGGTTCGGCTCGTATGGCTCTGGAAGGCAAAGACGACAACGAAATGGGCACCAGCGCTGTTAAGAAGCTGGTTGAAACTCTGGACAGCTACATCCCAGAGCCAGAGCGTGCTATCGACAAGCCGTTCCTGATGCCAATCGAAGACGTGTTCTCGATCTCCGGTCGCGGTACCGTTGTTACCGGCCGTATCGAGCGCGGTATCGTTCGCGTTCAAGACCCGCTGGAAATCGTTGGTCTGCGTGACACCACCACCACCACCTGCACCGGCGTTGAGATGTTCCGCAAGCTGCTGGACGAAGGTCGTGCTGGCGAGAACTGCGGCGTTCTGCTGCGTGGTACCAAGCGTGACGACGTTGAGCGTGGCCAGGTTCTGGTCAAGCCAGGTTCGGTCAAGCCGCACACCAAGTTCACCGCAGAAGTCTACGTTCTGTCGAAGGAAGAAGGCGGTCGTCACACTCCGTTCTTCAAAGGCTACCGTCCTCAGTTCTACTTCCGTACCACTGACGTGACCGGTAACTGCGAACTGCCGGAAGGCGTTGAAATGGTAATGCCAGGTGACAACATTCAGATGACTGTCACTCTGATCAAGACCATCGCAATGGAAGACGGTCTGCGTTTCGCCATCCGTGAAGGCGGTCGTACCGTCGGCGCCGGCGTCGTAGCCAAAATCATCGAGTAATCACTCGACCGATTGAAAAAGCCCCCGCTCAGCGGGGGCTTTTTTTATTGGGTTGACACTAAATTGGGGCGTCTATAGAATCACGCCTCCTTTTAGCGGGCGTAGTGCGTCCGTTGGGAACAGCCTGGAGTCTGAAATCCAATGCAAAATCAGCAAATCCGTATCAGGTTGAAGGCTTTCGACCATCGCCTGATCGACCAATCCACCCAGGAAATCGTGGAAACCGCGAAACGTACTGGTGCACAAGTGCGTGGTCCAATTCCACTGCCTACCCGCAAAGAGCGTTTCACCGTTCTGGTCTCCCCGCACGTCAACAAAGACGCGCGTGACCAGTACGAGATTCGCACTCATAAGCGTGTTCTGGACATCGTCCAGCCAACGGATAAAACCGTTGACGCGCTGATGAAGCTTGATCTGGCGGCCGGTGTGGAAGTACAGATCAGCCTCGGCTAAGACTTCGGTCTGGTCGTGTAACGCTCTGAAATGGGCGGCCATAGCGGGTGAAAGCCCCGTACACTCATGAGGTTTACAACATGACTATTGGTGTAGTCGGTCGAAAAGCGGGTATGACCCGTATTTTCACCGAAGAAGGTGTCTCCATTCCGGTCACGGTCATTGAGATCGAGCCGAATCGCGTCACCCAGTTCAAAACCGAAGAAACTGATGGCTACCGTGCAGTGCAAGTCACTGTCGGCGAGCGTCGTGCTTCGCGTGTGACCGCCGCTCAGGCTGGCCACTTTGCCAAGGCCAACGTTGCCGCTGGTCGCGGTGTCTGGGAGTTCCGTCTTGAAGAAGGCGATTTCCAGGCTGGCGATCTGATCAAAGCTGAACTCTTCACTGCAGGCCAGCTGGTAGACGTAACCGGTCAGTCCAAAGGTAAAGGCTTCGCCGGTACCATCAAGCGTTGGAATTTCCGTGGTCAAGATAACACCCACGGTAACTCCGTATCGCACCGTGTCCCTGGCTCCATCGGCCAGTGCCAGACTCCTGGTCGTGTATTCAAGGGCAAGAAAATGTCCGGTCACATGGGCGCTGAGCGCGTGACTGTGCAGTCCCTGGAAGTAGTACGCGTAGACGCTGAACGCAACCTGCTGCTGATCAAGGGTGCCGTTCCAGGCGCTACTGGCGGCGACGTGGTTGTGCGTCCAGCTGTCAAGGCTCGCGGGTAAGGGGAAACTGACATGCAACTTAATGTAAATGACGCTCAGGCGATCGAAGTTTCCGAACTGACTTTCGGTGGCGAATTCAACGAGACGCTGGTACACCAAGCAGTCGTGGCCTACATGGCCGGCGGCCGTCAGGGCACCAAGCAGCAGAAGACCCGTTCTGACGTGGCCGGTGGCGGTAAGCGCCCATGGCGTCAGAAAGGTACTGGCCGTGCTCGTGCCGGTACTACCCGTGGTCCGATCTGGCGTGGCGGTGGTGTAACCTTCGCAGCTCGTCCTCAGGATCACTCGCAGAAGCTCAACAAGAAGATGTATCGCGCAGCTCTGCGCTCCATCCTCGCTGAGCTGGTGCGTAGCGACCGTCTGGTCGTGGTTCAGGACTTCGCTGTTGAAGCTCCGAAAACCAAAGACCTGCTGAACAAGCTGAACGGCATGGGTCTGAGCGATGTTCTGATCGTTTCGGACGCTGTTGATCAGAACCTGTACCTGGCTGCTCGCAACCTGCCGCACGTCGATGTACGTGACGTTCAAGGTTCCGACCCGGTCAGTCTGATCGCATACGAGAAGGTGTTGATCACCGTTTCGGCCGTGAAGAAATTCGAGGAGCTGCTGGGATGAACCAGGAACGCGTATTCAAAGTCCTCCTTGGCCCGCACGTTTCCGAGAAGGCTACCGTTCTGGCTGAGAAGAAAGGCCAGTTCGTATTCAAGGTTGCTACCGATGCAACCAAGCTGGAAATCAAGAAAGCTGTCGAAGGCCTGTTCAACGTAAAAGTTGAAAACGTGTCGACTGTTAACGTTCTGGGTAAAACCAAGCGTACCGCACGTGGTCTGGGCAAGCGTAATGACTGGAAGAAGGCGATCGTCTCCCTTCAGCCAGGCCAAGATCTCGATTTCAGCAGCAGTGCTGAGTAAGGAAGGGGTGCATCATGGCAATCGTTAAATGCAAACCGACTTCCCCTGGCCGCCGTTTTGTGGTCAAGGTGGTCAACAAGGAGCTGCACAAAGGCGCTCCTCACGCACCGCTGATCGAGAAGAAATCGAAGTCTGGTGGTCGTAACAACAATGGCCGCATCACCACGCGTCACGTGGGTGGTGGTCATAAGCAGCATTACCGTCTGGTCGACTTCCGTCGCAACGACAAGGATGGCATTCCAGCCACCGTCGAGCGTATCGAATACGACCCGAACCGTACTGCTCACATCGCCCTGCTGTGCTACGCAGACGGTGAGCGTCGCTACATCATCGCCCCTAAAGGCGTGAGCGCTGGCGACCAGCTGATCGCAGGTGCCCTGGCCCCAATCAAGGCCGGTAACTCCCTGCAGCTGCGCAACATCCCAGTAGGTAGCACCATTCACGGCATCGAACTGAAGCCGGGTAAAGGTGCTCAGATCGCTCGTTCCGCTGGTGCTTCGGCTCAGCTGATCGCTCGCGAAGGTGTCTACGTGACCCTGCGTCTGCGCTCTGGTGAAATGCGTAAAGTCCTGGCTGAGTGCCGTGCGACCCTGGGCGAAGTCTCGAACTCCGAGCACAGCCTGCGTTCGCTGGGTAAAGCTGGTGCCAAACGCTGGCGCGGCGTTCGCCCAACCGTTCGTGGTGTTGCCATGAACCCGGTTGACCACCCACATGGTGGTGGTGAAGGTCGTACCTCCGGTGGTCGTCATCCGGTATCGCCATGGGGCTTCCCAACCAAGGGTGCTAAAACCCGTGGTAATAAGCGTACCGACAACATGATCGTCCGTCGTCGCAAGTAACTAGAGGGATACGACAGTGCCACGTTCTCTGAAAAAAGGTCCTTTTATCGATCTTCACCTGTTGAAGAAGGTCGAAGTGGCGGTGGAGAAGAACGATCGCAAGCCAGTTAAAACCTGGTCGCGCCGTTCGATGATCCTGCCACAAATGGTCGGTCTGACCATCGCGGTACACAACGGTCGCCAACACGTCCCAGTTCTCGTGAACGAAGACATGGTCGGCCACAAACTGGGCGAGTTCGCCGGTACCCGCACCTATCGCGGGCACGTGGCTGACAAGAAAGCCAAGCGTTAAGGGGTAAGGAAATGGAAGTAGCCGCTAAGTTGTCGGGCGCTCGCATCTCCGCCCAGAAAGCCCGCTTGGTCGCCGACCAGATCCGCGGGAAGAAGGTGGGCGAAGCGCTCAACCTGTTGGCCTTCAGCAGCAAAAAAGCCGCTGAAATCATGAAGAAAGTCCTCGAGTCGGCCGTTGCCAACGCCGAACACAACGAAGGCGCAGACGTTGATGACCTGAAGGTCTCCACCGTCTTCGTCAACGAAGGGCGTTCGCTGAAGCGCATCATGCCGCGTGCCAAAGGCCGCGCTGATCGCATCGTCAAGCGGTCTTGCCATATCACTGTCAAGGTTGCGGACAAGTAACGGAGTCGATCAGATGGGTCAGAAAGTACATCCCACTGGCATTCGCCTGGGAATCGTCAAGGAGCACACCTCCGTCTGGTACGCAGACGGCGCGACTTACGCAGATTACCTGCTGAAGGATCTGCAAACTCGTGAGTACCTCCAAGACAAACTAAAAAGCGCGTCCGTAAGCCGTATCGATATTCATCGTCCGGCTCAAACTGCACGCATCACCATCCACACCGCTCGTCCCGGTATCGTTATCGGCAAGAAAGGTGAAGATGTTGAGAAGCTGCGTCAGGACCTGACCAAGCAGATGGGTGTGCCTGTGCACATCAACATCGAAGAGATCCGCAAGCCGGAACTCGACGCTATGCTGGTTGCTCAGAGCGTAGCCCAGCAGCTGGAACGCCGCGTAATGTTCCGTCGCGCCATGAAGCGCGCCGTACAGAACGCCATGCGTATTGGTGCCAAGGGCATCAAGATCCAGGTGAGCGGTCGTCTCGGCGGTGCCGAGATCGCACGTACCGAGTGGTATCGCGAAGGTCGTGTGCCCCTGCACACCCTGCGTGCCGATATCGACTACAACACCTACGAAGCTCACACCACCTACGGTGTGATCGGTGTCAAGGTTTGGATCTTCAAAGGCGAAGTGATTGGTGGTCGCCAGGAAGAGCTGAAGCCTCAAGCACCAGCGCCTCGTAAAAAAGCTGCTAAGTAAGGGGTACGCCAAATGTTGCAACCAAAGCGTACAAAATTCCGCAAGCAGATGACTGGCCACAACCGTGGTCTGGCACTGCGCGGTAGCAAGGTCAGCTTCGGCGAGTTCGCTCTGAAAGCTGTCGCCCGCGGTCGTCTCACCGCTCGCCAGATCGAGTCGGCACGTCGTGCCCTGACCCGTCACGTTAAGCGTGGCGGCAAGATCTGGATCCGTGTGTTCCCGGACAAGCCGGTTACCAAGAAGCCTCTTGAAGTGCGGATGGGTAAAGGTAAGGGTTCCGTGGAATACTGGGTTGCCCAGATTCAGCCAGGCAAAGTCCTGTACGAGATCGAGGGTGTTTCTGAAGAGCTGGCGCGCGAAGCTTTCGCCCTGGCCGCTGCAAAGCTGCCTCTCGCCACCTCCTTTGTTAAGCGGACGGTGATGTGATGAAAGCGAATGAACTTCGTGAAAAATCCGCACAGCAACTGAATGAGCAACTGCTCGGCTTGCTGCGCGACCAGTTCAATCTGCGCATGCAGAAAGCAACTGGCCAGTTGGGGCAGTCGCACCTGCTCTCGCAAGTTAAGCGTGACATCGCTCGCGTGAAAACTGTGCTCAACCAGCAGGCAGGTAAGTGATCATGGCTGAAGCTGAAAAAACCGTCCGTACGCTGACTGGCCGTGTCGTCAGCGACAAAATGGACAAGACCATCACCGTTCTGATCGAGCGTCGCGTAAAGCACCCGATCTACGGTAAATACGTTAAGCGTTCGACTAAGCTGCACGCGCACGACGAAGCCAACCAGTGCAAGATCGGCGACAAGGTTTCCATTCGCGAAACCCGTCCGCTGGCCAAGACCAAGTCCTGGGCACTGGTTGAAGTCCTCGAACGCGCTGTTGAAGTCTAAGGGCTAGGGGTCGGAGAAATTTTATGATTCAGACTCAATCCATGCTCGATGTGGCCGATAACAGCGGCGCTCGTCGCGTCATGTGCATCAAGGTGCTCGGCGGTTCGCACCGCCGTTACGCCGGCATCGGTGACATCATCAAGGTAACCGTCAAGGAAGCAATTCCGCGCGGTAAGGTCAAAAAAGGCCAAGTGATGACTGCTGTTGTCGTCCGTACCCGTCACGGTGTACGTCGCGCTGACGGTTCCATCATTCGTTTCGACGGCAACGCTGCTGTTCTGCTGAACACCAAGCAAGAGCCGATCGGCACTCGCATCTTCGGGCCAGTGACCCGTGAACTTCGTACCGAGAAGTTCATGAAGATCGTCTCGCTCGCCCCTGAAGTGCTCTAAGGAGATCCGACATGCAAAAGATTCGTCGTGACGACGAGATCATCGTGATCGCCGGCAAAGACAAAGGTAAGCGCGGTAAGGTGCTGAAGGTTCTCGCTGATGACCGTCTGGTCATCGGTGGTGTCAACCTGGTCAAGCGTCATACCAAGCCTAACCCGATGGCGGGCGTCCAGGGCGGTATCGTCGAGAAAGAAGCGCCACTGCACGCTTCCAACGTTGCCATCTTCAACAGCGAAACCAACAAAGCTGACCGCGTTGGTTTCAAAGTAGAAGAAGGTAAGAAAATTCGTGTCTTCAAGTCGACCCAAAAAGCGGTTGATGCTTGAACACTGCTAGGTAGAAGACCATGGCACGACTGAAAGAGATTTACCGGAACGAAATCGCTCCTAAGCTTAAGGAAGAACTTAAGCTGTCGAACGTGATGGAAGTTCCTCGCGTTACCAAAATCACCCTGAACATGGGTCTGGGCGAAGCGATCGGCGACAAGAAAGTCATCGAGCACGCTGTTGCTGACCTGGAAAAGATCACCGGTCAAAAGCCGGTCGTGACTTTCGCTCGTAAATCCATCGCGGGCTTCAAAGTCCGTGAAGGCTGGCCGATCGGCGTCAAGGTGACCCTGCGTAGCGACAAGATGTACGAATTCCTGGACCGCCTGCTGGCGATCTCCCTGCCTCGGGTTCGCGACTTCCGCGGCCTGAATGCCAAGTCCTTCGATGGTCGTGGCAACTACAGCATGGGCGTGAAAGAGCAGATCATCTTCCCGGAAATCGACTACGACAAGATCGATGCTCTGCGCGGTTTGGACATCACCCTGACCACCACTGCTCGTTCGGACGACGAAGGCCGCGCTCTGCTGCGCGCTTTCAAGTTCCCGTTCCGCAACTGATTGGAGTAGGAAAATGGCCAAGAAGAGCATGAAAAACCGCGAGCTGAAGCGTCAGCTCACGGTAGCCAAGTACGCCAAAAAGCGTGCCGAGCTGAAAGCGACCATCGTCAACCTGAACGCCTCTCCTGAAGAGCGTTTCGCTGCCGTTGTCGCCCTGCAGAAGCAGCCACGTGACGCCAGCGCTTCGCGCATGCGTAACCGCTGCCGCATCACCGGTCGTCCGCACGGCGTGTACCGCAAGTTCGGCCTCGGCCGTAACAAGCTGCGCGAAGCCGCCATGCGTGGTGATGTGCCAGGTCTGGTCAAGGCCAGCTGGTAATCCCAGTTGGCGTGACCACCGGCGGAAGGGGAGAGATCTTCCGACCGCCGGTGACCTCGCAAAGAAACAAGCCCCTATATGGGGCTTGTTTCGTTTCTGCCTTGTGTCTAGAATGACCGGCTCACCTGAGCCTGGGTTTTTTACCCTGCCTGCCCGGGTGGTTGTGATAGCCGCAAGGCTAATAATTCTTGTATCAGGAGCATCTAGCCCATGAGTATGCAGGACCCGTTAGCGGACATGCTAACTCGCATCCGTAATGCCCAGATGGCTGAAAAGTCTGTCGTAAGCATGCCTTCCTCCACGCTGAAGGTTGCGGTTGCCAAAGTACTGAAAGACGAAGGTTACATCGCCGGCTACGAAGTCAGCGGCGAAGCCAAGCCTTCCCTGTCGATCGAACTGAAGTACTTCGAAGGCCGTCCGGTCATCGAGGAACTGAAGCGCACCAGCCGTCCAGGCCTGCGCCAGTACAAGGCCGTCACTGACCTGCCGAAAGTACGTGGCGGTCTGGGCGTGTCTATCGTCTCCACCAACAAAGGTGTGATGACTGACCGCGCTGCGCGCGCTGCCGGTGTCGGCGGCGAAGTTCTGTGCACAGTGTTCTAAGGGGAGATAGGCATGTCTCGCGTCGCTAAGAACCCCGTTAAGCTGCCAGCAGGCGTCGAAGTCAAATTCGCCGGCCAGCAGCTTTCGGTGAAGGGTGCCAAGGGCACTCTCGAACTGAACGTTCACTCGTCTGTTGAAGTTACCGAAGAAGCTGGCGAGCTGCGTTTCGTCGCTCGCAACGGTGATCAGCAAGCTCGCGCCATGGCCGGTACCACCCGCGCCCTGGTGAACAACATGGTCCAGGGCGTAAGCCAAGGCTTCGAGCGCAAGCTCCAGCTGGTCGGTGTTGGTTACAAGGCACAGGCCAAGGGCACCATCCTGAACCTGGCTCTGGGCTTCTCGCACCCAGTGGATTACGAACTGCCAGCCGGTATCACCGCTGAAACTCCTAGCCAGACCGACATCCTGATCAAGGGTATCGACAAGCAGCTGGTAGGTCAGGTGGCCGCTGAAGTCCGCGGTTTCCGTCCGCCAGAGCCTTACAAGGGCAAGGGTGTGCGTTACGCGGATGAAGTAGTCCGTCGTAAAGAAGCCAAGAAGAAGTAGGGCCTAGCAAATGACCGACAAAAAAGTTACTCGACTGCGTCGCGCTCGCAAAGCACGCCTGAAAATGCACGAGCTCGAAGCCGTGCGTCTGTGCGTGTTCCGCTCCTCGCAGCACATCTACGCCCAGGTCATCTCGGCCGACGGCAGCAAGGTTCTGGCAAGTGCCTCGACCTTGGACAAAGAACTGCGTGATGGTGCCACCGGCAACATCGACGCGGCCACTAAGGTTGGCAAGCTGGTAGCTGAGCGTGCGAAAGCCGCCGGTGTATCTCAAGTTGCCTTTGACCGTTCCGGCTTCAAGTACCATGGCCGCGTCAAAGCGCTGGCTGATGCTGCTCGTGAAGGCGGGCTGGAGTTCTAAGTTATGGCAAATAACGATCAAAAGCGCGACGAAGGCTACATCGAGAAGCTGGTTCAAGTTAACCGCGTTGCCAAGACCGTCAAAGGCGGCCGTATCTTCACCTTCACCGCGCTGACCGTGGTAGGTGATGGCAAGGGCCGCGTTGGCTTCGGCCGTGGCAAATCGCGCGAAGTACCAGCTGCGATCCAGAAAGCTATGGAAGCTGCTCGTCGCAACATGATTCAGGTTGACCTGAAAGGCACCACCCTGCAGTACGCCACCAAGGCCGCCCACGGCGCCTCGAAGGTTTACATGCAGCCTGCCTCGGAAGGTACCGGTATCATCGCCGGTGGCGCAATGCGTGCCGTCCTGGAAGTTGCTGGCGTTCAGAACGTCCTGGCCAAGTGCTACGGCTCGACCAACCCAGTGAACGTGGTACACGCCACCTTCAAGGGTCTGAAAGCCATGCAATCCCCTGAGTCCATTGCTGCCAAGCGCGGCAAGACTGTTGAGGAGATCCGCTGATCATGGCAACCGTTAAAGTTACGCTGATCAAGAGCGTCTCGGGCCGTATCCCTAACCACAAACTGTGCGTCAAGGGTCTGGGTCTGCGTCGTATCGGTCACACTGTAGAAGTCCAGGATACTCCCGAGAACCGCGGGATGATCAACAAGGCTTACTACATGCTGAAGGTCGAGGGTTAATCGATGAAACTCAATGATCTGAGTCCAGCGCCGGGTTCCCGTCGCGAGAAGCACCGTCCGGGCCGTGGTATCGGTAGCGGTCTGGGCAAGACTGGTGGCCGTGGTCACAAAGGTCAGACTTCGCGTTCCGGTGGCACCATTGCTCCAGGCTTCGAAGGCGGTCAACAGCCGCTGCACCGTCGCCTGCCGAAGTTCGGCTTCGTATCCCTGAAAGCCATGGACCGCGCAGAAGTGCGTCTGTCCGAGCTGGCCAAGGTGGAAGGCGATCTGATCACCGTTCAGTCCCTCAAGGACGCCAACGTGATCGGCCAGCACGTACAGCGTGTGAAAATCATGCTGTCGGGCGAAGTCACTCGCGCAGTCACCCTCAAGGGTATCGCCGTCACCAAAGGTGCACGTGCGGCTATCGAAGCAGCTGGCGGCAAGTTCGAGGAATAAATGGCTAAGCAAGGTGCTCTCTCTTCGCTCGGTAAGGGCGGGATGTCGGAACTCTGGGCTCGTCTGCGTTTTCTGTTCATGGCGATCATCGTCTATCGGATTGGCGCGCACATCCCGGTACCAGGCATTAACCCGGACCGTCTCGCGGATCTGTTCCGGCAGAATGAGGGGACCATTCTTAGCTTGTTCAACATGTTTTCCGGCGGCGCGCTGGAGCGCATGAGCATCTTTGCACTGGGGATCATGCCGTACATCTCGGCATCGATCATCATGCAGCTCATGACCGCTGTCAGCCCGCAGCTGGAGCAGTTGAAGAAGGAAGGTGAAGCTGGCCGTCGCAAGATCAGCCAGTACACCCGCTACGGCACCGTTATCCTGGCGCTGGTTCAAGCCATTGGCATGTCCATTGGCCTGGCCAACCAGGGCGTGGCGTTTTCTGTTGGCCTCGGCTTCCATGTCGTCGCCGTCTCCACCTTTGTGGCAGGCGCGATGTTCATGATGTGGCTGGGTGAGCAGATCACCGAGCGCGGTGTGGGCAACGGTATCTCGATGTTGATCTTCGCAGGTATCGTTGCCGGTCTTCCGAGAGCAATCGGGCAGTCTTTCGAGTCTGCGCGTACAGGCGATATCAACATCTTCGCCCTGGTCGCTATCGGTTTGCTGGCAGTAGCGATTATCGGTTTCGTGGTGTTCATTGAGCGTGGTCAGCGTCGTATCGCCGTTCACTACGCCAAGCGTCAGCAGGGCCGCAAGGTCTTCGCTGCGCAGACCAGCCACCTGCCGCTGAAAGTGAACATGGCGGGCGTAATCCCGGCCATTTTCGCGAGCAGCATCTTGCTGTTCCCGGCTTCGCTGGGTGCCTGGTTCGGTCAGTCCGAAGGTATGGGCTGGCTGCAGGACATCTCGCAGTCGATCGCTCCTGGTCAGCCGTTGAACATTCTGCTGTTTAGTGCAGGGATCATTTTCTTCTGCTTCTTCTACACAGCGTTGATGTTCAATCCGAAAGACGTAGCGGAAAACCTGAAGAAGTCCGGTGCCTTTATTCCGGGCATCCGTCCTGGTGAGCAGTCGGCGCGCTACATTGATGGCGTTCTGACCCGTTTGACCATGTTCGGTGCTCTTTACATGATGGCCGTGTGCCTGCTGCCCCAGTTCCTGGTGGTGGCTGCAAACGTGCCGTTCTACCTTGGCGGGACCTCGTTGCTGATTGTGGTAGTGGTTGTGATGGACTTCATGTCCCAAGTACAATCGCACCTCGTTTCGCACCAGTACGAATCCCTGATGAAGAAAGCCAACCTGAAAGGCTACGGCGGCAGCGGTCTGCTGCGCTGATCTAGCCCCTTAAGGTTCGAGGAGTCGGTAATGAAAGTTCGTGCATCGGTGAAAAAGCTGTGCCGCAACTGCAAGATTATTCGTCGCGAAGGTATCGTGCGCGTGATCTGCAGCGTGGAACCGCGTCACAAGCAGCGCCAAGGCTGAGTGTGATCTGCGTCAAACCCAGCAGCTAGTGTGCTGCTGGGTTGATTATTCGTTTCTACAGCGATATTATCTCGCGCCCTATTTCTTGGCTTCCGGGGCGTAGGTAGCTGTCAATTGGAGTCCCACTGAATGGCCCGTATTGCAGGCGTCAACATTCCAGATAACAAGCATACTGTTATCTCGCTGACCTACATCTATGGTGTCGGTCGCACTACTGCACAGAAAATCTGTGCAGACGCTGGTGTCAACCCAGCCGCAAAGATCAAGGATCTGAGCGACGAGCAAATCGAAACCCTGCGTGGCGAAGTTGCGAAGTTCACCACCGAAGGTGACCTGCGTCGTGACATCAACATGAAGATCAAACGCTTGATGGACCTGGGTTGCTACCGCGGCCTGCGTCATCGTAAAGGTCTGCCGGTTCGCGGTCAGCGCACCAAGACCAACGCACGCACCCGTAAGGGCCCGCGTAAGCCGATCCGCAAGTAATCGCCCAGGAATATAGACATGGCAAAACCTGCTGCTCGTCCTCGTAAAAAAGTCAAAAAGACAGTGGTTGATGGCATCGCCCACATCCATGCGTCTTTCAACAACACCATCGTGACCATCACCGACCGTCAGGGCAACGCACTGTCCTGGGCGACCTCCGGTGGTTCGGGTTTCCGTGGTTCGCGCAAATCCACCCCGTTCGCAGCTCAGATCGCTGCTGAGCGTGCTGGTCAAGCTGCGCTGGAATACGGTCTGAAAAACCTCGACGTCAACGTCAAGGGTCCAGGTCCGGGTCGTGAATCCGCCGTTCGTGCACTGAACAGCTGCGGCTACAAGATCGCCAGCATCACCGACGTGACGCCAATCCCGCATAACGGGTGCCGTCCGCCGAAGAAGCGTCGCGTGTAATCAGGAGACAGATAAATGGCACGTTACATTGGTCCAAAATGCAAACTGTCTCGCCGTGAAGGCACTGACCTGTTCCTGAAGAGCGGCGTTCGCGCTCTGGAATCGAAGTGCAACATCGAAGCAGCCCCAGGTATCCACGGCCAGCGCCGTGGCCGTCAGTCCGACTACGGTACCCAGCTGCGCGAGAAACAAAAAGTTCGTCGTATCTACGGTGTTCTGGAGCGTCAATTCCGCGGTTACTACCAAGCGGCTGCCTCGAAGAAAGGCGCCACTGGTGAGAACCTGCTGCAGATGCTCGAGTCCCGTCTGGACAACGTCGTCTACCGTATGGGCTTCGGTTCTACCCGTTCCGAGTCCCGTCAGCTGGTTTCGCACAAAGCGATCAGCGTCAACGGCAAGACCGTGAACATTCCATCCTACCAAGTTCGTCCGGGTGACGTGGTCGCAGTTCGCGAGAAGTCGCTGAACCAGCTGCGCATTGTTCAAGCCCTTGAACTGTGCTCTCAGCGTGGCCGCGTTGAGTGGGTAGACGTGGATGCTGCTAAAAAGTCGGGCGTTTTCAAGAACGTTCCTGCTCGCAGCGACCTGTCCGCCGACATCAACGAAAACCTGATTGTCGAGCTCTACTCCAAGTAAGGGCTAGAAAATAGGTGCATCCATGCAGATTTCGGTAAATGAGTTTCTGACACCCCGCCACATTGATGTGCAGGTTGTCAGTCCAACCCGCGCCAAGATCACGCTCGAGCCTCTCGAGCGTGGCTTCGGCCATACCCTGGGCAACGCGCTGCGCCGCATCCTGTTGTCCTCCATGCCTGGCTGTGCAGTAGTCGAGGCCGAGATCGATGGCGTACTCCATGAGTACTCCGCGATCGAAGGTGTACAGGAAGACGTCATTGAAATCCTGTTGAACCTGAAAGGCCTGGCTATCAAACTGCACGGTCGTGACGAAGTTACGCTGACCTTGTCGAAAAAGGGTTCGGGGGTGGTTACCGCTGCCGATATTCAGCTGGATCACGATGTCGAGATCGTCAACCCCGATCACGTAATCGCGAACCTGGCGTCCAACGGCGCCCTGAACATGAAGCTCACTGTAGCTCGTGGTCGCGGTTACGAGCCGGCCGACTCCCGTCAGACCGACGAAGACGAAAGCCGTAGCATTGGCCGTCTGCAGCTGGACGCTTCGTTCAGCCCGGTGCGTCGTATCGCCTATGTGGTCGAGAACGCCCGTGTTGAACAGCGTACCAACCTGGACAAGCTGGTCATCGATCTGGAAACCAACGGTACCCTGGATCCTGAAGAGGCCATCCGTCGTGCCGCGACCATCCTGCAACAGCAGCTGGCCGCGTTCGTCGACCTCAAAGGTGACAGCGAGCCGGTTGTGGTCGAGCAGGAAGACGAGATCGATCCGATCCTGCTGCGCCCGGTTGACGACCTGGAACTGACCGTACGTTCGGCCAACTGCCTCAAGGCGGAGAACATCTACTACATCGGCGACCTGATTCAGCGTACCGAAGTAGAGCTGTTGAAGACTCCTAACCTGGGCAAGAAGTCCCTGACTGAAATCAAGGACGTCCTGGCCTCCCGTGGTCTGTCTCTCGGCATGCGCCTCGACAACTGGCCGCCTGCAAGCCTTAAGAAAGACGACAAGGCGACAGCCTGATCGTCGTAATCACCGAACGTTGTGTTTGGTAAGGAATGAATCATGCGTCATCGTAAAAGTGGACGTCACCTGAGCCGTACCAGCTCTCACCGCAAAGCTATGTTCCAGAACATGGCTGTGTCGCTGATCGAGCACGAGCTGATCAAAACCACCCTGCCGAAAGCCAAGGAACTGCGCCGCGTTGCCGAGCCGCTGATCACCCTGGCCAAGGAAGACAGCGTTGCCAACCGCCGTCTGGCCTTCGACCGTACTCGTTCGAAGTCCGCTGTTGGCAAACTGTTCAACGATCTGGGCAAGCGCTACGCCACCCGTCAGGGCGGCTACCTGCGCATCCTGAAGTGCGGTTTCCGCGCTGGCGACAACGCGCCTATGGCGTACGTCGAGCTGGTTGATCGTCCAGTCGGTGGTGCTGTAGAAGCTGCCGAGTAAGACGTTCTGTCTGCTACAAAGAACCGGGCCTAGTGCCCGGTTTTTTGTTGCCTGATGAATTGTCATTTTCTATTGATGCAAGTCAGGCAATGAATTTGTTCGTGTAACACCGCTCGTCAATACTCTCTCCAAGCCGATTAGCCGGCCATTCAAGACCGATAAGGAGAGCCCATGAGCAAGATTCTCACCACCGCCAGCGGTGCACCTGTAGCCGATAACCAGAATTCCCGTTCCGCCGGCCCGCGCGGCCCGCTGTTGCTCGACGATTTCCACCTGCTCGAGAAGCTCGCCCACTTCAACCGCGAGAACATTCCTGAGCGCCGTGTACATGCCAAAGGCTCGGGCGCCTACGGTACTTTCACCGTTACCGGCGATATCACCGGCTACACCAGCGCCAAGCTGTTCAGCGCCGTCGGCAAACAGACCGAGACCTTCCTGCGTTTCTCCACCGTGGGTGGCGAGCGCGGCTCTGCCGATACCGAGCGCGACCCACGCGGCTTTGCGGTCAAGTTCTACACCGAGGAAGGCAACTGGGACATTGTCGGCAACAACACGCCGGTCTTCTTCATTCGTGACCCGCTGAAATTCCCGGATTTCATTCACACCCAGAAGCGCCACCCGCAGAGCAACCTGAAGAACGCCCAGATGATGTGGGACTTCTGGTCGCATTCGCCCGAGGCACTGCATCAGGTCACCATCCTGTTCTCCGATCGCGGCATCCCGGACGGCTACCGTCACATGCACGGTTTCGGCAGCCATACCTACAGCCTGATCAACGACAAGGGTGAGCGCACCTGGGTCAAGTGGCACTACAAGACACAACAGGGCATCAAGAACCTGGCCCCTGCCGAAGCCGCGCGCCTGGCCGGCAGCGACCCTGATTACGCCCAGCGCGACCTGTTCGAGGCCATCGAACGTGGCGATTACCCGCGCTGGACCGTGTGCATCCAGGTGATGAGCGAAGCCGAGGCTGCAAGCCGTCAGGAGAACCCGTTCGACGTGACCAAGACCTGGTCGCAAAAGGACTATCCGCTGATCGAGGTCGGCGTGCTGGAGCTCAACCGCAATCCGCTCAACTACTTCGCCGAAGTCGAGCAGGCCACGTTCGGCCCGAGCAATATGGTCCCGGGTGTGGGGCTGTCGCCAGACCGCATGCTGCAAGGCCGCGTATTCGCCTACGCCGACGCCCACCGCTACCGCGTGGGTACCAATCACCAGCATCTGCCGGTGAACGCGCCGCGCAGTCCCGTGCACAGCTACCAGCGCGATGGCGCCATGGCGAGCGGCAGCTACGGCAGCGCGCCGAACTACGAACCGAACAGCTTCAGCGATGCGCCCAAGCAGTCGCCGCGTCATGCCGAGCCGTCGTTGGCCCTCGATGGTGCGGCTGATCGCTACGATCACCGCGAGGACAACGACTACTACAGCCACGCCGGCGCACTGTTCCGCCTGATGAGCAACGAACAACGAGCGCTGCTGATCAACAACATCGCCGGTACCATGGCCAATGTCAGCGAGGACGTCATCCAGCGCCAACTGCAGCACTTCTACAAGGCCGCTCCGGCCTATGCGCAAGGCATTGCCAAAGCTCTGGGCATAACCCTTGCCTAAGTCGAAGTGATAAAAAGAACCGCCCTCATTTGGGCGGTTTTTCAATGAAAATCACTACGGTTTAGCCGATTATTTGCCGTTAATTGCGCATTTTCCCGTGACCACGCGCAAAAGCTGGTTCAAACTATGAGCTATCGACGCATTCACAGGGAGAAGCAGGGCGATGCAAGGTCACCCGGACGTAATCAACTACCTCGTCATGTTGCTGAAGGGCGAACTGGCAGCACGCGATCAATACTTCATTCATTCACGGATGTATGAAGATTGGGGCCTGGGCAAGCTCTTCGAGCGCATCAACCACGAGATGGAAGAAGAGACGCAGCACGCCGATGCGCTGATGCGCCGTATCCTCATGCTCGAAGGCACCCCGGACATGCGCGCTGACGATCTGGAAGTGGGCAGCACCGTGCCCGAGATGATCGCTGCCGACCTCAAGCTCGAGTACAAAGTCCGCGCCGCGCTGTGCAAGGGCATCGAGCTGTGCGAGCTGCACAAAGACTACATAAGCCGCGACATCCTGCGCGCGCAGTTGGCCGATACCGAAGAAGATCACACCTACTGGCTGGAGAAGCAGCAGGGCCTGATCAAGGCCATCGGCCTGGAGAACTACCTGCAGTCGCAGATGTAAGTTATCCACAGCTGCAAAAAAGCCCCTGTCACTCGCATGACAGGGGCTTTTTCATGGGCGCGAGATCAGGCCCGATCTCGCTCCAGCAGTGGTTTCAGGTAGTGCCCGGTATAGGACTGCTGCTTCTCGGCCAGCTCTTCAGGCGTACCGACGGCAATGATCTGCCCACCCTTGGAGCCACCCTCCGGCCCCAGGTCCACCAACCAGTCCGCCGTCTTGATCACATCCAGGTTGTGCTCGATGACCACCACGGTGTTGCCGTGGTCGCGCAGACGATGCAGCACGTCCAGCAGTTGCTGGATATCGGCGAAGTGCAAACCTGTGGTCGGTTCGTCGAGGATGTACAGGGTCTTGCCGGTATCGCGCTTGGACAGTTCGCGCGACAGCTTGACCCGCTGCGCCTCGCCGCCCGACAGCGTGGTGGCTGACTGCCCCAGCTTGATGTAGGAAAGCCCCACGTCCATCAGCGTCTGCAGCTTGCGCGCCAGTGCCGGCACCGCGTCGAAGAACCCACGGGCATCCTCGATGGTCATTTCCAGCACCTCGTGGATGTTCTTGCCCTTGTACTTGATCTCCAGGGTTTCGCGGTTATAGCGCTTGCTCTTGCACACATCGCACGGCACGTAGATGTCCGGCAGGAAGTGCATTTCCACCTTGATCAGGCCGTCGCCCTGGCACGCCTCGCAGCGCCCGCCCTTGACGTTGAACGAGAAGCGCCCCGGGCCATAGCCACGGGAGCGTGCCTCTGGCACGCCGGCGAACAGCTCACGGATCGGCGTGAAGATGCCAGTGTAGGTCGCCGGGTTCGAACGCGGGGTGCGGCCGATCGGGCTCTGGTCGATATCGACCACCTTGTCCAGGTGTTGCAGGCCATCGATGCTGCTGTGCGGTGCCGGCTCCAGGGTGCTGGCACCGTTGAGCGCGGTGGCCGCCAAGGGGAACAGGGTGTTGTTGATCAGCGTCGATTTACCCGAGCCGGACACACCGGTCACGCAGGTCAAAAGGCCAATCGGCAGTTCCAGGTCGACGTTCTGCAGGTTGTTGCCGCGCGCGCCCTTGAGCTTGAGCGACAGCTTCTTGTTGCGCGGGGTGCGCTTGGCCGGCACGACAATCTTCTTGCGCCCGGACAGGTACTTGCCGGTCAGCGAATCGGGGTGTGCCATCACTTCGTCCGGTGTGCCCTCGGCGACGATCTGCCCGCCATGCACGCCGGCCCCAGGGCCGATATCGACCACGTAGTCGGCCAGGCGGATAGCGTCCTCGTCGTGTTCCACCACGATCACCGTGTTGCCCAGGTCGCGCAGGTGGTTGAGGGTGGCCAGCAGGCGGTCGTTGTCCCGTTGATGAAGGCCGATGGACGGTTCGTCGAGGATGTACATGACGCCCACCAGGCCGGCGCCGATCTGGCTGGCCAGGCGGATCCGCTGGGCCTCACCGCCGGACAGGGTGTCGGCGCTGCGGTCGAGGGTCAGGTAGTCGAGGCCGACATTGACTAGGAACTGCAAGCGCTCGCAGATCTCTTTGAGGATCTTCGCCGCGATCTCGCCACGGCGGCCGGTCAGGGTCAGGTCGCTGAAGTAGTTGCTGGCTTCACCGATCGGCAGGTTGGTCACCGCCGGCAGGGTCTTCTCGCCCACCCACACATGCCGCGCCTCACGGCGCAGGCGGGTGCCGCGGCAGTCGGGGCAGGGCTGGGTGCCAAGGAACTTGGCCAGCTCTTCGCGCACGGTGGCCGACTCGGTCTCGCGGTAGCGGCGCTCGAGGTTGGGCACGATGCCTTCGAACGGGTGCGAGCGCTTGACGATATCGCCCCGGTCGTTGAGGTACTTGAAGTCGACGCTTTGCTTGCCGCTGCCGTGCAGGATGACCTTCTGGTCCTCGGCCGACAGCTCGCCGAACGGCTGTTCAAGGCTGAAGCCATAGTGCGCCGCCAGCGAGCCGAGCATCTGGAAGTAATAGACGTTGCGCCGGTCCCAGCCGCGTATCGCCCCCTCGGCCAGGGTCAGCTCGCTGTTGACCAGGCGCTTGGTATCGAAGAACTGCTTCACCCCCAGGCCATCGCAGGTCGGGCAGGCGCCGGCCGGGTTGTTGAAGGAGAACAGCTTAGGTTCCAGCTCGCTGATCGCATGGCCGCAGATCGGGCAGGCGAAGCGCGCGGAGAAGATCGTCTCTTCGCCGTCCTCGTCATCCATCGGCGCTACCAGGGCGATGCCGTCCGCCAGCTTGAGCGCGGTCTCGAACGACTCGGCCAGGCGCTGTTGCAGGTCGGCGCGCACCTTGAAGCGGTCCACCACCACATCGATGCTGTGCTTCTTCTGCTTGTCCAGCTTGGGCAGTTCGTCCAGTTCGTAGAGCTTGCCGTTGACCCGCGCACGCACGAAGCCCTGGGCGCGCAGCTCGTCGAACACCGCCAGGTGCTCACCCTTGCGCTCGCGGATCACCGGCGCCAGCAGCATCAGCTTGCTGCCTTCGGGGTTTTCCAGCACCAGGTCGACCATCTGGCTGATCGTTTGCGCTTCCAGCGGGATATCGTGGTCCGGGCAGCGCGGCGTGCCCACCCGCGCATAGAGCAGGCGCAGGTAGTCGTAGATCTCGGTGATGGTGCCCACGGTGGAGCGCGGGTTGTGCGAGGTGGACTTCTGCTCGATGGAAATCGCCGGCGACAGGCCTTCGATGGTGTCGACGTCGGGCTTTTCCATCATCGACAGGAACTGCCGGGCGTAGGCCGACAGCGATTCCACATAGCGGCGCTGGCCCTCGGCGTACAGCGTGTCGAACGCCAGCGACGACTTGCCGGAGCCGGACAGGCCGGTGATCACGATCAGCTTGTCCCGCGGTAGCGTGAGGTCGATGTTCTTCAGGTTGTGGGTACGTGCCCCACGAATCAGGATCTTGTCCACTGCGGCCTCGCTCGGCGGGCATAAACAAAGGAGTATACGGCGCGCTGCCAGTACGCGGCAAAGCGTCGCGCAGATGCCGCCAAGCCGTCGGACTGGTAGAATCGCCGCCGGTTCACACGAGGTTAATCCATGCACGACACCCACAACGAGCGCATGAGTGGCAGCGAAACCCGCGCCGCTAGCGGCCTGGCCCTGGTCTTTGCCTTTCGTATGCTGGGCATGTTCATGGTATTGCCGGTGCTGGCCACCTACGGCATGGACCTGGCCGGTGCCACGCCTACGCTGATCGGCCTGGCCATCGGCGCCTACGGCCTGACCCAGGCCGTGCTGCAGATTCCGTTCGGCATGATCTCCGACCGCATCGGCCGCCGCCCGGTGATCTACCTGGGCTTGGTGATCTTCGCCCTCGGCAGCGTGCTGGCGGCCCAGGCCGATTCGATCTGGGGCGTGATCGCCGGGCGCATCCTGCAAGGTGCCGGGGCCATTTCCGCAGCCGTGATGGCGCTGCTGTCCGACCTCACCCGCGAGCAACACCGCACCAAGGCCATGGCCATGATCGGCATGAGCATCGGCCTGTCGTTTGCCGTTGCCATGGTCGTCGGGCCGCTGCTGACTCGCGCCTTCGGCTTGTCAGGATTGTTCCTCGCCACTGCAGGACTTGCCCTGGTCGGTATCGCCCTGATCGCCTTCGTCGTGCCCAACACCCACAAGACCCTGCAGCACCGCGAGTCCGGCGTGGCCCGCCAGGCCCTGGGCCCGACCCTGCGCCATCCGGACCTTCTGCGCCTGGACGTGGGCATTTTCGTCCTGCACGCCATCCTCATGGCCAGCTTCGTCGCGCTGCCGCTGGCCTTCGTCGAGCGTGGCGGGCTGCCGAAGGAAGAGCACTGGTGGGTGTACCTGACCGCGCTGCTGGTTTCATTTTTTGCAATGATCCCCTTCATCATCTACGGCGAGAAGAAGCGCAAGATGAAACGCGTGCTGCTTGGCGCGGTCAGTGTGTTGCTGCTGGTGGAGCTGTTCTTCTGGCAGTGGGCTGACAACTTGCGCGGACTGGTGATCGGCACCGTGGTATTCTTTACCGCCTTCAACCTGTTGGAGGCATCCTTGCCTTCGCTGGTCAGCAAGGTGTCGCCCGCCGGTGGCAAAGGGACTGCAATGGGTGTGTACTCCACCAGTCAGTTCCTGGGTGCCGCGCTGGGAGGAATCATCGGTGGCTGGTTGTTCCAGCACGGTGGCCTGAGCATGGTGTTTCTCGGTTGCGCGGGGCTGTGTGCCCTGTGGCTGGTCACTGCGTTGCGCATGAACGAGCCGCCTTACGTGACCAGCCTGCGCATGCCGCTGACGCCAGAGGCAGTCCGGGAAGCCGGGCTTACCGAGCGCCTGATGGCCGTGCCGGGTGTGACCGACGCCGTGGTGGTGGCAGAAGAAGCCGCCATCTATATCAAACTGGATACGAAAATTTTGGACCGTGCGACCCTCGAGCGTCTGGTGAACCCAGCCTCTTCGGCGTGCGAAGCCTAGGAGAACGTTATGGCCCGTGGGGTTAACAAAGTCATTCTGGTCGGTACCTGCGGTCAGGATCCCGAAGTCCGCTACCTGCCCAACGGTAACGCCGTGACCAACCTGAGCCTGGCCACCAGCGAGCAGTGGACCGACAAGCAGTCCGGTCAGAAGGTCGAGCGCACCGAGTGGCACCGCGTTTCGCTGTTCGGCAAGGTTGCCGAAATCGCCGGCGAGTACCTGCGCAAAGGTTCGCAGGTGTACATCGAAGGCAAGCTGCAGACCCGCGAGTGGGAAAAAGACGGCATCAAGCGCTACACCACCGAGATCATTGTCGACATCAACGGCACCATGCAGCTGCTCGGCGGCCGTCCGCAGAACCAGCAGGGTGGCGGCGACCAGTACAACCAGGGTGGTGGCAACAACTACAACCAGGGTGGCGGCCAGCAGCAGTACAACCAGGCCCCGCGTCAGCAAGCCCAGCGTCCTCAGCAGGCGCCACAGCGCCCAGCGCCGCAGCAGCCGGCTCCGCAGCCAGCCGCCGACTTCGACAGCTTCGACGACGATATTCCGTTCTGATCGCAAGCGGTCGGCGTCACGCCAACTCCAAAACCCAGGGCATTTGCCCTGGGTTTTTTTATGGCCCTCGCGCAGTAGCGCAATCACCGGCCGATGGCATATTGGCGCCAGGAATCTTGGCTTTGTCTGGCGCAACTGGTAGCGTGCGCGCCACGACGCACAGGGTGTGCGCAGGTCATCACAGGGAGCAGCACATGACAGTCGCCAATACCGTCATCACCGGCATTGAACTCGAGCAATTGCTGGACCGCCTCGACGGCGTCCTCCAGGACCATGGCGCGGCCGCGCTGCTGGAGCAGCTGCAGGCCGAGCCGCTGCAAGCCGATTCGATCGGCTCGATCGAGCGCCTGCATGTGCTGTGGGTCAACGCCGGTGACCTCCATGCCGCCACCCGCGTGCTCGAGCATGACGGCCAACGCCTGCTTGAACACTGCGACCCCGCCGCCCGCGCCGAACTGAGCATGTGCCTGCTGCTCAAGCGCCTGCGCCTGGCCAATTACCGCGACGACGAAGCGCTGCTGGAACAACTGCTCGACCAAGCCCAGGCCATGGCCCAGGTCGCGCCGGACTACGACGTCGAGCACTACCGCCGCGCGCGCATCTTCGAGCAGCTCGAGCAGCGTTCCCTGGCGCTGGCGCTCAAGGCCATCGATGCCCGCCACGCCCTGACCCTGCTCAACCCCGGGCGTGCCAGCCTGCGCGCCTGGGATCAGGCCGACCGCGCCTGCCGCCGCGCCTGGGCGCTGCACAACCATCAGCAGCAGGCCGAAGCCCGCGAGGTCGCCCTCGAAGCCGTGGCCGCATTGCGCCAGGCGGGCCCGGATCAGGACATCGACCAAGGCGACTGGACCTGGCTGGGCAATAGCCTGATCGAGCTGATCCCGCTGCGCCTGGCCATGTTCGAGCAACCGGTGATGGGGCTGATCGCCGACCTGCCGCTGGCCCGGCGCCGCGAGTGGGAAGTGCGCCTGGCGCGCCTCGCCGCCCGGGCCATGCATGCCCAGGGCGACCTGCCGGGCGCCTTGCGCATCCTGCCGGCCGCGGCCATTGCCCTGGACTGCGAAGGCGACAACAGCTTCATCGCCTATGAGCTGCCTTGGCTGGTCGAGGCAGGCGAAATCGAACGGGCAGGGCGCCGAGCCTTCCACGAGATCTACGACCTGCGCGCATCCGCCGCGCCCGTCGCGGCCCAGGTGGTGGTCGAGCGCCTGCTCGCCCAGGACCCGAGCGTCTGGTGGCCACTGTGCGTCATGCGCGCCTGTGACAGTGAAGAGGTGCTGGAGCACTTCCTGGCGTGCCTGCCGGCCCTCGACGAGTCGCCAGCGGGGAAGGGCGCGCTGCTCGAAGCGCTGTACGACGATGGCGAACAGCCCGAACGGCTCGCGCGCTTGTATGCCCTGGCCCTGGCCGAAGCCCAGCGCATCGCCCCGCGCCACCCCTGGATCCTGCGCTTGCAGGCCGTGCGTGACCGGCAGGCCGGGCGCATCGACGCCACCACCGAGCTGGCCCTGCTGCAGGAAGCCTTCGCCAGCGGCCAGCTGGATGACCATCGCAGCAGCTATGCCCTGATGTACGCCACGGCCAGTGCGCAGGGCCTGCTCGCTGCCTTGCACCTGCCAGCGTTCACCCTGGCTAGTGGTTACGACTACTACAACCACGGCTGCAAAATGTCGGGGCTGGTCGAGCACTTCATCGAAACCCTCGCGCCCGAGCAGCAGGCAGAAGCCTGGCACTTGTGCGAGATGGTCCAGCGCGAAAGCTACGAGCGCGGCCAGGCATGCCTGGAACGCTACTTCGCCAGCGGCCAGGGGCATCGCGGCGACGGTTGCGCGCACCTGTACTCGATGCTGTGCAACAACCTGGCGATCAACTACCGCTACCTCAAGGGCCAGGAGCGCGTCGCGGCGTCCATCGAACTGCACCAGCGCGGCATCGACGCCAGCCCCTTCGCCGAGCACTACCACGGCCTGCTCAACGCCCAGCTCGCCCTCGACGACCACGCCGCGGTGTGCCAGGCGGCGGAGGCCCTGTGGCACTTCGTCCTGGCCCATGGCTACGGCCGTCACGACCCGGATGGCTACATCGGCAAGGTCGCCAGGGCGCTGTATTTCCTCGACCGCGACCACGAGATCACGATCTGGCTGCAGCGCTTGCTCGACTGGCAGGCCGAGCAGGAAATCACCGATCAGCAAGTGGACTACGACGGCCTGCGCTGCCGGATGAAGGTAGCCCTGCACCTGGCCCCCACCCAGCCGGACGCCGCGCTGGCGCTGTGGCAGCGCTTTGAAGCGATCATCGTTGGCCACAACGACACGCTGCTGACCTGGGATGCCGGTGACCTGTTCAAGAACCTCGGTCGCAAGGATGAAGCCATCGCTCGCTACACCGCGGCACTGGCCCTGTGTGCCGGCAGCGAGGCGCCCCACGACGTGGCCAACGCCGCCACCCTGCGCCAGATCATCGACGAGATGCAGCAGGAGCCGGTGCAGGAGCCTGTGGCCAAGCGCTGGTGGCAAGTGTGGAAATGATCGCCACCCCGCGCGCCGGCGCCTATGCGCCGCGCAACCTGCTCAACGCCGAAGCGCTCAAGCGCCGGCTTGAGCAACGCAGCCAGGCCAGGGGCGACGAAGCGCCGGTGCGTAGCTGGCTGCTCAACCATTTCTACCGCCAGCTGGTCGGCAACTTCGAGCCGGTGCATAGGGTGAACAGCCTCGAGCAGGCCGCGACCTTGCTGCAAGGCCAGGCCGTACCGGCCTGGGTCGGCCGCCACCTGGAGCAGGCAGCCAAGGCGGACGGCGCCGTGACGCTCGCCTGGCTCGACCCGGAACACCCCGCGGTGCTGGAGCAGGAAGCGATGCTGGTGGAGTTCCTCGCCGCGCGCAAAGGCACGGCGCTGGACGGCAAGCTCGAACGCATCAACTGCCCGCAGGCCCTGGCGCTGTGGCACCAGGAGCACGCCCGCATGGCCGCGCGCCAGGCCCAAGGCTGGCGCCAGAGCCGGCCGGAGGCCGTGCGCCAGGTGGTCGAATGCGAAGAGCACGCGCTGGTCGAGCTGCTGCCGGACGGCCCGCACCTGCGTGAGGAAATGGCCTTCGAAAGCTACGTGATGCGCCACTGCCTCGGCCAGTTCGCCGACCGCCGCGCCCTGCACGGTGGCTACGGCGAAAGCTACGCCGAGGCCGTGGAGGCCGGGCGCATGCGCATCTTCAGCCTGCGCGATGGCCAGGGCCAGCCGCACATCACCATCAGCCTGCTGGTCATGGCCGACGGCAGCCTGCGCCTCGACCAGCTCAAGGGCAAACAGAACCGCCCGCCGGTCGCCCGCTACCTGGACGACGTGCTCAGCTGCCTGAATGCGCTGGGCACCGACCGGCAAACGCCGGCGGATTGCCTGGCCATCGGTGTGGTGCGCTGTGACGCGGGCTGGTGTCGGCTGGAAGCGGTGACCGACCCCGCTACCCAGGCGCGGCTGATCGCCCAGCACCCGCAGTTGTTCGACCGTTTCGCCGCGCCCTCGGCGCTGGTGGAATGGCTGGTGGCGGCGCGTCAGCCCGAACAGTTGCGCGTGACGCCACCGCGCACCGCCACGTTGCGCTACGCCTTGCGCCACCTGCTTGGCCAGCCCGCACACGACGGCCCGGTCTACGCCACTGAAGCCGTGACCTGGCCCGGCATGACCGCGGCCATGGCCGCTGGCATCGCCGATTGGCTATCCACCCCCCGCTGAGGCAATTGCGATGTTGATCTTCCTGGGCATGCTGGTCGCCACCTGGCTCCTTGCACGCTGGCTGCGCCCGCGCGCGCCGGATTTCGAGCTGTACAGCCCCCGCAGGCACCTTGCGCTGGCGCTGGCGAGCCCGATGGCAGAGGCCATGCAGGTGGACGGTTTCTACAACAAGCACTGCACGAACTTCACCCAAAGTGCCCAGGACTTCCTGCGCATACCCTTGCTGCACATCGCCGGCCTGCAAGGCAGCGCCAGCGACGAAGAGATCCAGCGCTACTTCGCCACCGACTTCGAGCGCCAGTGGTTCCGCCTCGACCTGCTCAACCTGCAACCGACCGACGACCCGCGTGCCTCGCTGGCCTTCGCCTGCCTGCGCTGCGCTTTTCTTGTGCGCTGCGCCCTGTTGCTGGGTTGGCTGGCGCCCGACATTGGCTGGCGCGTGCTGTTGCTCAACGCCCAGCGCGCCCAGGACTGTTTCGATGGCTGGGCGGATTTCGGCGCGGCCTACCTTGCCGGTCGTCGGCAATGGGTCGGGGCCTTTCGCGCCGATTCGTTGGGTCTTTTTGACGAACAGCGGCTTCAGGCATTGCTGGCGCCCGAGGGGCGTTGGGCCGAGCTGCCGTGGCGCGAAGTGCCTGCATTGAGTCCAGAACTTCAGCCGGCATGAGCGCATGTTCTTGTTGCAAGATGCTGCGGGGCTCGATGTAGGAATGCCCTGAAATTTGATTCAAGTAATTGTGTTTCGAGCGCATCACTGATTACTGTTGCGGCCCTTCAATGAAGTCTGGTGTTGGCGCTAACATGTGTTGTTGCTTATGTGTGTGAAATTTAAGTTAAAACAACGGAATATTGTTTCAAACATTAACCTGACAACTTTCCCAGGTGGGTCAGGGTATATATGAGCGCCATCAGGGAAACCCCTAGAAGCCCGCTGCTCCTGCGTTTGCTATCCATTTGAGTGATTGCAAAGCGCTATTGATAGCATTAGGCTATTCGACCGTTTGATCGACTGCCCGCCGGATTGTGGGCTGAATCAATAGAACTTCCAGATCGGCAAATCCTGAACGTCAGTTCCAGGGTCGATGGCGAGGTTCTAACTGTGAGAAAAGGATGTCCTACTCTTCGAAGCTGGCCGCGCGCTATCTTGAACTTGGCAAAAATGCTGTCTCCCCCGGCTCTTTCGGCGGTGAAGACGTGCGTTTTTCCACCGAGTTCGAAGCCCTCGAAAACGAGCTGACCCGCGCCCAGTCGATCCACGCCAGCGGCCAGGTGGACTGGCTGAAAATCCTCGAGAACAGCGAAGCGCTATTGCGCGACCAGTCCAAGGATCTGCGCGTGGCCTCGTGGTTCACCTGGGCCCTGTTCCAGCGTGAATCCTACGCCGGCCTGCTGGCCGGCATCAGCGTGCTGCGCGAGCTGTGCGAGCAGCATTGGGACGACGTCCACCCCGCCAAACCCCGTACCCGTTCCGCCGCCATCGGCTGGCTGGTGCCGCGCCTCGAACAGGCGCTGGGTGCGGATATCGCCATCAAGGAGCAGTTGCCGCTGTTCCAGCAGATGGTCGAGCAGCTAAGCGGCCTGGAGGCGGCGCTGTCCGCCCGGCTGGGGGACGACGCGCCTCTGCTGCTGCCGATCTGCCGCGCACTCAAAGGCCAGGTCCAGCGCTCCGCCGACAACGAACCACAACCCGGCGCAGTCGGCGCCATCGTCGCCCAGGTCAAGCAGGCCGCCACCCAGCTGTTCACCCCCGGCGAGCCGGTGGAGAACGAGAAGGACGCCAACAAGGCCCTGCGCGCCCAGCAAGAGCAGGGCCGGCAGCTGTGCGTATGGTGGCAGCGGCAGAAAGCCACCGACCTGCGCGCCCTGCGCCTGAACCGCACGCTGCTGTGGTTGCCCATCGAAGCGATGCCCGAGCGCAACGCCGAGAACGTCACCGCCCTGCGCGGCCTGCCCGCCGACAAACTCAAGAGCTACAAGGACCGCTTCGAGCAGGGCAACTATGCCGACCTGTTGGTTGAGCTGGAAAACAGCGTGGCCAAGGCACCGTTCTGGTTCGATGGCCAGCGCCTGGTGTGGGAGTGCTGCCAGGCCCTGAACGTCGAAGCCGGCATGCGCGAAGTGGAGATGAACTTCGCCTCGCTGCTGCAACGCCTGCCCAGCGTCATCGAGCTCAAGTTTCACGACGGCACCCCGTTCGCCGACCCCGAAACCCGCGCCTGGGTCGCCGCCCAGGTCACCCCCCACCTGCAAACCGCCGTGGCCCAGCCAGTGGCCGAGCCCGGCGTGCGCCAGGCCCCCTGGGATGAAGCCCTGGAGGCGAGCCTGCCGATCCTGCGCAAGGACGGCCTCAAGAGCGCGGTGCAGCACCTCAAGCAGCAGATGCAGGGCGCCCACGGCGGGCGCGAGCGCTTTTTCTGGCAACTGAGCCAGGCGCGCCTCTGCTACACGGCCAAGAAATACGAACTGGCCAAGACCCAACTGGAAGCCCTCGACGAGCAACTGCGCCAATCCGGCCTGGATGCCTGGGAGCCAGACCTGTCGTTGCAGGTATTGCACCTGTTGCACACCTGCTGCGAGCTGCTGCCGCAGAACCATGTGGTGCGCGAACGCAAGGACGAGATCTACCGCAGGCTGTGCCACCTCGATCTCGAAGTCGTACTCGAATAGGCCCAAGGGCCATAACCCTCAAGGAGAAAACCAATGGCCAAAGAAGGCTCGGTAGCCCCCAAGGAACGCATCAACGTTACCTTCAAACCCGCCACCGGCGGAGCTCAGGAAGAGATCGAACTGCCATTGAAGCTGCTGGCGATCGGTGACTACACCCTGCGTGCCGACGATCGCAAGATCGAAGACCGCAAGCCGATCAGCATCGACAAGATGAACTTCGACGAAGTGCTGGCCAAGCAGGAACTGAGCATGACCCTGGCCGTGCCGAACCGCCTGCAGGAAGGCGCCGAAGGCGACGAGCTGGCGGTGAGCCTGCGCGTCAACACCATGAAGGACTTCAACCCGGCCAGCCTGGTCGAGCAAGTCCCTGAGCTGAAGAAGCTGATGGAGCTGCGTGAAGCCCTGGTTGCCCTGAAAGGCCCGCTGGGCAACGCCCCGGCCTTCCGCAAGGCCATCGAGGGTGTGCTGGCCGACAACGAGTCCCGCGAGCGCGTGCTCGGCGAGCTGGGCCTGAACGCTCAGCCGGACGCCTGATCCCCCTAGTCAAGGAAGCCTAATTGCCATGAGCACCGCAGCAGAGCAACAGAGCGCCGAGAACAGCGAATTCAGCATTCTCGACAGCATCATCGCCGAAACCCGCCTGACCCCGGATGACGAAGCCTACGACATCGCCAAGCGCGGCGTGTCGGCCTTCATCGAAGAACTGCTCAAGCCGCAGAATGACGGCGAGCCGGTCAAGAAAGCGCTGGTCGACCGCATGATCGCCGAGATCGATGCCAAACTCAGCCGCCAGATGGACGAGATCCTCCACCACCCGGACTTCCAGTCCATGGAGTCTGCCTGGCGCGGTCTGCAGTTGCTGGTCGACCGCACCAACTTCCGCGAAAACATCAAGATCGAGATCCTCAACGTCTCCAAGCAGGACCTGCTGGACGACTTCGAAGACTCGCCGGAAGTCATGCAGGCTGGCCTGTACAAGCACATCTACACCGCTGAATACGGCCAGTTCGGTGGCCAGCCGGTCGGCGCGGTCATCGCCAACTACTTCATGTCGCCGAGCTCGCCCGACGTCAAGCTGATGCAGTACGTCTCCAGCGTCGCCTGCATGTCCCACGCGCCGTTCATCGCCGCGGCCGGCCCGAAATTCTTCGGCCTCGAAAGCTTCACTGGCCTGCCAGACCTGAAGGACCTGAAGGATCACTTCGAAGGCCCGCAGTTCACCAAGTGGCAGAGCTTCCGCGAGTCCGAGGACGCGCGCTACATCGGCCTGACCGTGCCGCGTTTCCTGCTGCGCAACCCGTACGACCCGGAAGAGAACCCGGTCAAGTCGTTCGTCTACAAGGAAACCGTGGCCAACAGCCACGAGCACTACCTGTGGGGCAACACCGCCTACGCCTTCGGCACCAAGCTGACCGACAGCTTCGCCAAGTTCCGCTGGTGCCCGAACATCATCGGCCCGCAGAGCGGTGGCGCGGTGGAAGACCTGCCGCTGCACCACTTCGAGAGCATGGGCGAGATCGAGACCAAGATCCCGACCGAAGTGCTGGTGTCCGACCGTCGCGAGTACGAGCTGGCCGAAGAGGGCTTCATCGCCCTGACCATGCGCAAGGGCAGCGACAACGCGGCGTTCTTCTCGGCCAACTCGGCGCAGAAACCGAAGTTCTTCGGCATCAGCGCCGAAGGCAAGACTGCCGAGCTGAACTACAAGCTGGGCACCCAGCTGCCGTACATGATGATCGTCAACCGCCTGGCCCACTACATCAAGGTCCTGCAGCGCGAGCAGCTGGGCTCCTGGAAGGAGCGCACCGACCTGGAGCTGGAACTGAACAAGTGGATCCGCCAGTACGTGGCCGACCAGGAGAACCCGAGCGCCGAAGTGCGTGGCCGTCGTCCGCTGCGCGCCGCCCAGGTGATCGTCAGCGACGTGGAAGGTGAGCCGGGCTGGTACCGCGTCAGCCTGAACGTGCGTCCGCACTTCAAGTACATGGGCGCCGACTTCACCCTGTCGCTGGTCGGCAAGCTGGACAAGGAGTAAGCGACGATGGGCAATGGTTACGGAAGCCTGTTCGAGCGCCTGAGCGGCGAAGCCGACCAGCGCGCCAACTGGCGGCGTGAAGACGCCGCCATGGCTTCCGTGGCCGCTCATCTTGCGAAGATGCTCAGCACCCGGGCCGGCAGCGTGCAGACGCTCGCCGACTACGGGCTGCCCGACCTCAACGACATGCGCCTGAGCCTGCACGACGCGCTCAGCCAGGCACGCCGGGCCATCGAGTACTTCATCGAAGCCTACGAACCGCGCATGTCCGATGTCCGGGTGGTGTCCCGCCCGCGTGATCACGATCAGCTCAAGCTGGCTTTCAGCATCGAAGGCCAGCTTGAGGTGGACGGAATCAAGCGCCAGGTCAGTTTTGCCGCGCGCCTGGATGGCAGTGGGCAAGTCAGAGTCAGTCAAGGAGACGAGTGATGTTGCGCCTCCCATAGCCTGAGTTTTCCCCCAATCCTTGCGCGGCAAACGGTCGGCCCTGTGGCCCGGCCCCGCGCATGCGCAGTACCGGCCACTGGCGGTACCCGAGAGCTGAATTCAGGCGGAACGACGGATGTCCTTCAATTACTACTACCAAAGCGAGCTGACGGCACTGCGCCAGCTGGGTCGGCGTTTTGCCGAACGCAGCCCGGCGCTGGCGCCGTACCTCGGCCAGGCCGGGCGCGACCCGGACGTCGAGCGCCTGCTTGAAGGTTTTGCCTTCCTCACCGGCCGCCTGCGGCAGAAGCTCGACGACGAACTGCCCGAGCTGACCCACTCGCTGATGCACCTGCTGTGGCCGAACTACATGCGCCCGCTGCCGGCCTTCAGCATCTTGCAGTTCGACCCCCTGCGCCAGGCCGGCCCGGCGCTGCGGGTCGAGCGTGACACCCCGGTGGAAGGCCGGCCGATCGAGGGCGTCAGTTGCCGCTTTCGCACCTGTTACCCCACCGAAGTCCTGCCCCTGCGCCTGAGCGCGCTGAACTACTCGCTCAATGGCCAGGGCGCGCTGCTCAGCCTGCGCCTGGACATGAACTGCGACGGCAACCTGGGCGACGTCAAGCTCAGCAAGCTGCGCCTGCACCTGGCCGGCGAGCGCTACATCAGCCAGATGCTCTACCTGAGCCTGCTGCGCGGCCTGGCCGGCATCGAGCTGATGCCGCTGGACAGCCACGGCAAACCGATGGTCAACGCCAAGGGCGAGCCGCTGCTGCTGCGTGCACCGGCGGCCAAGGTGCACCCGGTGGGCTTCGCCGAGGAAGAGGCGCTGATTCCCTACCCGCTGAACACCTTCCGCGGCTACCGCTTCCTGCAGGAGTACTTCGCCTTCCAGGACAAGTTCCTGTTCGTCGACGTCACCGGCCTGGACGTGTTGCAGAGCCTGCCCGAGGAAACCCTCAAGCAGGTGCATGGCATCGAGCTGCGCTTCGACATCCGCCAGGGCGAGGCCCAGCGCCTGCGCCCGACCCTGGACAACGTCAAGCTGTACTGCACGCCGATCGCCAACCTGTTCAAGCACGACGCCCTGCCTATCCGCCTGGATGGCAAGCAGGACGAATACCTGCTGCTGCCGGCCGAGCTCGACCCTGAGCACTGCGGGGTGTTCTCGGTCGACGGCGTGACCGGCTGGAGCCCCGGCGGCCTCGGCTACCAGAGCTACGTACCCTTTGAATCGTTCGAGCACGACGCCAGCTTCGACGTGCCGGAGAACCGCTCGCACTACAGCATCCGCCAGCGCTCCTCGCTGCTGCATGACGGCCTCGACACCTACTTGAGCTTCGGCGTGCACCAGGCCGAATCCCACGAGACGCTGTCGATCGAGCTCACCTGCACCAACCAGAACCTGCCGCGGCGCCTGAAGCTCGGCGACATCTGCATGCTCAGCGAAGAGACCCCCGAGTTCCTCACCTTCCGCAACATCACCCCGGTCACCGCCAGCTACGCGCCGCCGCTGAACCGCGACTTCCTGTGGAAGCTGATCAGCAACATGTCGCTGAACTACCTGTCGCTGGCCGACGTTGATGCACTCAAGGTGATCCTCGAAACCTACGACCTGCCGCGTTACTACGACCAGCACGCGGAAAAGGTCAGCCGCCGCCTGCTTGGCGGGCTCAAGGCGATCCGCCACCAGCACGTCGACCGCCTGCACCGGGGCCTGCCGCTGCGCGGCCTGCGCACCGAACTGACAATCGACCCGGAGGGCTACATCGGCGAGGGCGACCTGTTCGTCTTCGCCTCGGTGCTCAATGAATTCTTCGCACTCTACGCCAGCCTCAACTCGTATCACGAGCTGCGGGTGAAAAGCACACAGGGGGAGGTGTACCAATGGACACCACGCATGGGCCTGCAACCGCTGCTGTAAGCCGGCTGAGCCGGAGCATCCGCGAGTACTCGCTGTTCCAGGCCGTGCTGCTGGTGATGGAACAGCTGCGCGAGGCGTACCCGTACCTGGAAGACGAAGAGCTCTACGACCTGGTCGAGTTCCAGGCCAACCCCAGCCTCGGTTTCCCCGGCAGCGACGTCGATCGCATCGAGTTCTTCCGCGAGCACGGCCAGCTGCGCGCGCGCATGCGCTTCAACCTGATCGGCCTGGTCGGCTCCAGCTCGCCGCTGCCGGCGTTCTATGGCGAACAGGCGCTGGGCGACAACGAGGACGGCAACCCCACGCGGATGTTCCTCGACCTGTTCCACCATCGCCTGCAACGCCTGATGCTGCCGATCTGGCGCAAGTACCGCTACCGCGCCAGCTTCGAGAGCGGCGCGCTGGATGGTTTCTCGTCGCACCTGTTCGCCCTGATCGGCCTGGGCGGCGACCAGATCCGCCAGGCCAAGGAACTGAACTGGAAACGCCTGCTGCCGTACCTCGGCGTGCTCAGCCTGCGCGCCCACTCGGCGGCGCTGATCGAGGCCGTGCTGCGTTACTACTTCAAGCACGCCGACCTGGTGATCGAGCAGTGCCTGGAGCGGCGCGTCGACATCCTCGAAGAGCAGTGCAACCGCCTGGGGCTGGCCAACAGCCTGCTGGGCGAGGACGCCGTGCTGGGCGAGCGCGTGCGCGACCGCAGCGGCAAGTTCCGCATCCACATCACCCAGCTGGACTGGCAGCGCTTTCACGAATTCCTGCCGATCGGTTTCGGCTACCAGCCGCTGTGCGCGCTGACCCGCTTCACCCTGCGCGACCCGCTGGACTACGACATCCGCCTGGAGTTGCGCCGTGAAGAGATCCGCGAGCTGCGCATCGGCGAACAGAACGTATGCCACCTGGGCTGGACCAGCTGGCTGGGTCGCGAGCGCGCCGATGGCGTGGTGACCCTGGGAAGCAAAATTCATTAAGGACCAATGGCCATGATCAACGTAGACCTGCAACAACTCGTCCAGGCCCTGGACGCCGACAGCCGCCGCGACCTTGAGCGTTCCGCCGAGCGCTGCGTCGCCCGCGGCGGCAGCAAGATCCTCATCGAGGACCTGTTGCTGGGCCTGCTCGAGCGCCCCGACAGCCTGTTGCAGCGTGCGCTGCAGGACGCCGCGATCGATACCGGCGCGTTCAGCGCCGCGCTGCAACCCAACGTCGAGCACAGCGCCACCCGCAACCCGGTGTTTGCCCCGGAGCTGGTGCAGTGGCTGCAGGACGCGTTGTTGGTCTCCAACCTCGAGCTGGGCCAGAGCCAGGTCGACCAGGCCGCGCTGATCCTCGGCCTGCTGCGCAACCCGCTGCGCTATGCCGGCAGCCGCTACCACAAGCTGCTCGGCGGCCTGGATATCGAACGCCTCAAGGGCTACGCCCTGGCCCAGCAACCGGCCGCCGCCAAGGCCCCCGGCGCGCCCCAGGGCGAATCGATGTTGCAGCGATTCACCCACAACCTCACCCAGCAGGCCCGTGACGGCAAGCTCGACCCGGTCCTGTGCCGCGATGCGTCGATCCGCCAGATGATCGATATCCTCGCTCGCCGGCGCAAGAACAACCCGATCGTGGTCGGCGAAGCCGGCGTGGGCAAGACCGCCGTGGTCGAAGGCCTGGCCGCGCGCATCGTCGCTGGCGAAGTGCCGCCGGCCCTGCAAGGGGTCGACCTGCTGGCGCTGGACATGGGCCTGTTGCAGGCCGGCGCCAGCGTCAAAGGTGAGTTCGAGCGCCGCCTCAAGGGTGTGATCGACGAGGTCAAGGCCGCGCCGCGCCCGGTGATCCTGTTCATCGACGAAGCCCACACCCTGATCGGCGCCGGCGGTAACGCCGGTGGCTCCGACGCCGCCAACCTGCTCAAGCCAGCCCTGGCCCGTGGCGAGCTGCGCACCATCGCCGCCACCACCTGGGCCGAGTACAAGAAGTACTTCGAGAAAGACCCGGCCCTGGCCCGTCGCTTCCAGCCGGTGCAACTGCTCGAGCCCACCGTGGGCGAGGCGGTGACCATCCTGCGTGGCCTGGCCCAGCTGTACGAGAAGAGCCACGGCATCTACCTGCGCGACGACGCCGTGGTCGCCGCCGCCGAACTGTCGGCGCGCTACCTGACCGGCCGGCAGCTGCCCGACAAGGCCGTCGACGTGCTCGACACCGCCTGCGCCCGGGTGCGCATCAGCCTGGCTGCCGCCCCCGACAGCCTCGAGCGCCTGCGCGCCGAACTGGCCGAGGGCGAGCGCCAGCGCAATGCCCTGCGCCGTGACGCCGAGGCGGGCCTGGCCATCGACCAGGAGGCATTCGTAGCCCTGGAGCAGCGCCTGGCCGAAGCCCACGGGCAAGAGATCGAACTGGCCGACCGCTGGGCCCGTCAGCGTGAGCTGGCCGAGCAGGTACTGGAGCTGCGCCAGCAGGTTGCCAACGCCGCTGTCGCACCGGCTGCGCAAACCGAAGGCGAGGAGGGCGAGGCCGTCGTCGAAGGCGAAAGCCGCGAACAACTGCAACAACGCCTGGCCGAGACCCATCAGGCCCTGCTCGACGCCCAGGCCGAAGAACGCCTGGTCAGTGCCGAAGTGTGCCCGCGCCTGGTGGCCGAAGTGATCAGCGCCTGGACCGGCGTGCCGCTGAGCCAGCTGGCCCGCGAGCACAATGCCAAGGTGATCACCTTCGCCGACGACCTGCGCGCCCGCATCCGTGGCCAGGAGCAGGCGGTGCATGCACTCAACCGCTCCATGCGCGCCACCGCCGCCGGCCTGAACAAGCCCGACGCACCGGTGGGCGTGTTCCTGCTGGTCGGTCCCAGCGGCGTCGGCAAGACCGAAACCGCGCTGGCGCTGGCCGACCTGCTGTACGGCGGCGACCGCTTCATCACCACCATCAACATGTCCGAGTTCCAGGAGAAGCACACCGTCTCGCGCCTGATCGGCGCGCCGCCCGGCTACGTCGGTTACGGCGAAGGCGGCATGCTCACCGAGGCGGTGCGCCAGAAACCGTATTCGGTGGTGCTGCTGGACGAGGTGGAGAAGGCCGACCCGGACGTGCTCAACCTGTTCTATCAGATCTTCGACAAGGGCGTGGCCAACGACGGCGAAGGCCGCCAGATCGACTTCCGCAACACGCTGATCCTGATGACCTCCAACCTGGCCAGCGACCAGATCAGCGCCCTGTGCGAAAACGGCGAGCGCCCTGACGCCGAGCTGCTTGAACAGCACATCCGCCCGGCGCTCAGCCGCCACTTCAAGCCGGCGCTGCTGGCGCGCATGCGCGTGGTGCCGTACTACCCGGTGGGCGGCCCGGTGCTGCGCGAACTGATCGAAATCAAACTGGGCCGCCTGGGCGAGCGTTTGCAGCGTCGGCAACTGGGGTTCAGCCACTGCCAGGCGCTGGTCGACCACCTGGCCGAGCGCTGCAGCCAGAGCGAAGCCGGCGCGCGCCTGATCGACCACCTGATCGACACCCACGTGCTGCCCAAGGTCGCCGACCGCCTGCTCGACGCCATGGCCAGCGGCGAGGCGATCAGCCGTGTACACGCCACCCTCGACGGGGATGCCGGCGTGACCTGCGAGTTCGCCTGAGGTGGGGGTGATGTTCACGCACGTGCCCCAACCGCTGGCCTACGCCGAAGCGCTGCTGGGCACCTTCACCGAGCTGGCGCGGGCAACTGACGAGCAAGGCCTGCTGCAGGCACTGGTGCCGGCCGTGGCCGAGCTCAGCGGCTGCCCGCTGGTGCAGGTCTACCTGCTCGACCCGACCCATACCCGGCTCGGGCTCGAAGCCGCCTGGCTCGACGGGCGGCTGCTGGCGCGCGATTGCTCCAGCCTGCCAGCCGACTACAACGGCGAGCAGCTGTTGCAGTTCGCCCTGTGCCAGAACCGCGTGGTGAACATCAGCGACCTTTCCGCCAGCCTGTTCGACACCAGCTTCCTGCCCAGCCAGGCCACGCCCTGGCAGGCACTGCTGGCGGTGCCCCTGCTGACCGCGCAACAGCGGGTGGCCGGGGTGCTGTTGTGCGTGAACCGCGTGCGCGGCGGGCTTGAAGCCTTCGCCGACTCCCTCGGCCAGCTCGGCAGCTTCACCATGGGCCAACTGCAACTGCTGCGCCGCCTGCACCGGCCCGGGCCACAGCCCCAGGCAACCGGCCGCACCCCGGTGGCCGCCAGCAGCTACGGCCTGATCGGGCAGAGCCCGGCCATGCGCCAGACCTGCCAGATGATCAGCAAGGTCCTGCACAGCCCCTACACCGTGCTGCTGCGCGGCGAGACCGGCACCGGCAAGGAACTGGTGGCCCGCGCCATCCACGACTACGGCCCGCGCCGCTCCGGCGCGCTGGTGGTACAGAACTGCGCAGCCTTCCCCGAGAGCCTGCTGGAGAGCGAACTGTTCGGCTACCGCAAAGGCGCCTTTACTGGCGCGGACCGCGACCGCCCTGGGCTGTTCGATGCCGCCGACGGCGGCACCCTGCTGCTCGACGAGATCGGCGACATGCCCCTGGCCCTGCAGGCCAAGCTGCTGCGCGTGCTGCAAGAGGGCGAGATCCGCCCGCTGGGCGCCAACGTCACCCACAAGATCGACGTGCGCATCATCGCCGCCACCCACCGCGACCTGGCGCAGCTGGTCGCCGACGGCCTGTTCCGCGAAGACCTCTACTACCGCCTGGCGCAGTTCCCCATCGAGCTGCCGCCGCTGCGCCAGCGCGTCGGCGATGTCATTACCCTGGCCCGGCACTTCTGCGACAAGGCCTGCACTTTCCTGCAGCGCAGCCCGGTGGGCTGGACCCAGGCCGCCCTCGATCACCTCGAAAGCTATGCCTTCCCCGGCAATGTGCGCGAGCTCAAGGGCCTGGTGGAGCGCGCGGTGCTGCTGTGCGAAGGCGACGCGCTGGAGGTCGGCCACTTCTCGTTGAACCTGGCCGAACCGCCGCCCGAAGACAACGAGCTGAACCTGCGCGAGCGCCTGGAGAAGGTCGAGCGCAGCCTGCTGCTCGACTGCCTGCGCAAGCACGACGGCAACCAGACCCTGGCCGCCCGCGAACTCGGGCTGCCGCGGCGCACCCTGCTGTACCGGCTGGGGCGCCTGAACATCCAGATCGGCGATTGCGAGGGCTGACCGGCATGACCCCGACACTTACTCCCTTTACCCCAGGCGCACCCGTAACGGTGCCTGCCTCATCCGCACATGGAGCCGCCCCCATGCTTCACCGTTACTGCCGGGCCAGCTTGCTGGCCCTGCTCACCGCGTTCGCCCTGGCCGGTTGCACAGGCAACTACAAGTTCGACGACGACAGCTACCGCCCCCTGGGAGATCCCCAGGCCCTCAACCGTGACAACTGAGCGCAAGGAGCCCTGACCATGGAACTGGTTTTCGAACTGCTCGACAAACGCCAGCACGGCCGCACCGACTCGCCGAACAAGACCTTTGGCCGCGCCGGTGGCGAGATTGGCCGGGCCAAGGATTGCCACTGGTGCATCGAGGACGACAAACGTCACCTGTCCAGCCATCACGCCCAGGTCACCTACCAGAACGGCGCGTTCTTCCTCACTGACACCAGCAGCAACGGCATCCGCCTGGCCAGCAGCGGTGCCCAGCTGCGCAAGGGCGAGCTGCACCGCATCGAGCAAGGCGCGATTTACCGCATGGGTGACATCGAGGTGCGCGCGCGCCTGATCGACAGCGAGGCCGGCTACGACGTCGGCCTGGGCATGCCGGGTGGCGCCATCATCCCCGACGACGCCTTCCTTGAACTCGACCCCATCAGCGCCCTGGACCACGAAGAAACGCGCCTGCAACCGATGGACGAGCTGGCCGCCCTGGCCATGCCCGAGCCCCCGGCGCGCCAGCGTGCCGACTACGCGCAGATCGACCAGGAAAGCCTGATCGTGCCCACCCTGGTACCGGCGGTGGCGCCAGAGCCCGCACCTGTGCCGGCTCCGCGCGAACGCCGCGACGACGCCTTCTGGAAGCGCTTCGGCGCGGCCCTGGGCGTCGACCTGGACAACCTCGACGAGCAGGCCCGCGAAGACCTCGCGGTGCAGGCCGCCGGGCTGCTGCGCCATAGCGTCGCCGGGCTGCAACAGAGCCTGCGCACCCGCAGCGAGCTGAAGAACGAACTGCGCCTGTCGCTGACCACCCCGCAAAGCGCCAGCCGCAACCCGATCAAGGCGCCGCTGGAAGCCGACCAGGTGCTCGGTGACCTGCTCAAGCCGCGCCGTGGCGGCCAGCTGTCTGCCGAGCAGGCAGTGGCCCAGGCTTTCCGCGACCTCCAGGCGCACCAGGTGGCCATGCTCGGCGCCAGCCGCCAGGCCCTGCGCAGCACCCTGGAGCATTTCGCCCCGGAGCAGCTGGCGCTGCAATTCGAGCGTCAGGGCCGCCGCGGCCTGTTCGGCAGCCGCTGGAAGGCCTACGTGCGCTACCACCAGGCCCTGGTGGGCAACGAAGACTGGAGCGAGCGCCTGCTGACCAAGGACTTCGCCCGCACTTACGAAGAGCAGGTCCGCCTGATCGCTTCGCTCAATCACGACCCGCAAGGATAAAACCCATGACTCGCATCACCCGCACGATGCTCAGGGCGACGTGGGCCCTGGCCACCCTGTCCTGGCTGGCCGGCTGCAGCGCCCTGTCGCCGTACTCGCACATGACCAAGCTCGACCTCACCCTGACCGCCACCGACCAGCTCAACCTGGACATCAACGGCCGGCCGTCGCCGGTGGTGGTGCGCCTGTACGAGCTCAAGCGCCCGGTGGCCTTCGAGAGCACCGATTTCTTCACCCTCTACCAGCGCCCGAAAGAAGCCCTGTCGCAGGACATGGTGGCCACCGAGGAGCACGAACTGCGCCCCGGCGAAACCCTGAGCCTGAAGCTCAGCATCGACCCCGACAGCCGCTTCGTCGGCGTCATGGCCGCCTACCGCGACCTCGACCAGGCGCAGTGGCGCCGGGTGCAGGCCATTCGCGCCGGCGAGCGGGTCACCGCCAACCTCTACCTCGACCAGGCCGGCATCCACAACGGTGTGCCGGCCGTGGCGCAAGCGGGTGATCAGCGATGAACGTGCACAAGGTAGTCTGGCAGGAAGGGATGCTGCTGCGTCCCCAGCATTTCCAGCACAACGACCGTTACTACGACAGCCAGATGAAGACCCGCACCCAGCTGCTGGGCACCTACACCTACGGCTTCATCAACCTGGAAATCGACCTGCAGTTCCTCAACATGGGCAAGCTGGTGATCAGCCGCGCCGCCGGCATCCTGCCTGACGGCAGCTTGTTCGAGCTCGACGGCAGCAGCGAGCCGCTGGCCCTGGATGTGCCGCCGAATACCGGCGCCACGCCGATCTTCATGGCCCTGCCGCTGGTCACCGGTAACCACATCGAGGCGCGCCGCCCCGAGCAGTCCGATGTGCTGACCCGCTACACCACCTACGAGGTGGAGGTGTCCGACTCCAACGCCGGCGACGACAACAGCAGCCAGATCAACTGCGCGCGCCCGGACTTCCGCCTGCTGCTGGGCGAGCAGCAAACCGACCAGGCCTACGTCAAGCTCAAGGTCTGCGAGATCCTCGACACCTCGCCCGACGGCGTCATCAGCCTCGACCCAAACTTCGTGCCCACCTACATTCGCACCCACGCCTCGGTGTACCTGCTGTCGTGCCTCAAAGAGGTCATCAGCATGCTGGCGCTGCGTGGCGACACCCTGGCCGAGCGCATCCGCTCCAACGGCAAGGTCGGTGGCGCCGAGGTCGGCGACTTCATGATGCTGCAGCTGATCAACCGCACCGAAATGCTCCTGCGCCACTACCTGAGCCTGGAGCAGGTGCACCCCGAAGAGTTGTACCGCACCTTCCTGATCATGCTCGGCGACCTGTCGACCTTCTCCAGCGACACCAAGCGCCCGCGCCTGGATGCCCGCTACCAGCACAGCGACCAGGGCGCGAGCTTCCGCAAGCTGATGGAGTCGATCCGCCAGGTACTGTCGATGGTGCTCGAACAGCACGCCATCGAGCTGGAACTGCAACAGCGCCAGTACGGCATCCTGGTGTCGCCGCTGCACGACCCGGGCCTGCTCACCACCGCCTCGTTCGTGCTGGCCGCCAGCGCCAACTGCGAGTCCGAGGAACTGCGCCAGCGCCTGCCGTCGCACCTCAAGGTCGGCCCGGTGGAGCGCATCCGCCAGCTGGTCAACCTGCACCTGCCCGGGCTCAAGGTCAAACCGCTGCCGGTGGCGCCGCGGCAGATCCCGTTCCACGCCAACAAGACCTATTTCATCGTCGAACTCGACGCCGAAGATCGCAAGAAGATGGACGGTTCCGGTGGCTTCGCCTTCCACGTCACCAGTGAGTTCTCCGATCTCGAACTGAAATTCTGGGCCATCAGGAACTGAGCATGAGCAAGGACATGGATACCCCTCAGGACGACAAGACCGTCCTGTTCAACCAGGATGGCTCGGCACCGCAAGGGCAGGCCCTGACCGCCCTGGGCAGCTCGGCGCGGGCCGAGCCGCTGGAGCAGCGCATGGTCTATTCGGCGCGCCTGCCCTCGAGCGGCAGCTTCAGCGTCGGCCTCAACCCGCTGGTGGCTGCCGCCAGCGAGCTGCTCTCGGAAGTGGTGCGGCTCAAGCACAGCGACACCGCCGAAGACCTGAACAACCTCAAGGAGCGCCTGAGCGCCTGCGTGCGTGCCTTCGAGGCGCGCATCCATTACGAGGGCGTGGAGAGCGGCCAGGTCACCGTGGCCCGCTACCTGCTGTGCACCGTGGTCGACGAGGCGGTGGTTACCACTCCCTGGGGCAACGAGAGCCAGTGGTCGCAGATGAGCCTGCTCAGCGCCTTCCACAACGAGACCTTCGGCGGCGAGAAGTTCTTCTCGTTGCTCGACCGCATGTCGAAGAACCCGGTCAAGCACCTGGCGATGCTCGAACTGATGTACCTGTGCCTGTCGCTGGGCTTCGAGGGCAAGTACCGGGTCATCGACCGCGGCATGTCCGAGCTCGAGGGCATCCGTGACGCACTGTTCCGGCAGATCCGCCAGCTGCGCGGCGACGTGCCCCGCGAGCTGTCGCCGCGTTGGGAAGGGCTCGACCAGCAGCGCAACAGCCCGGTGCGCATCGTGCCGTGGTGGAGCGTGGCGTTGTTCACCCTGGTGTGCCTGGTGGTGATGTATTCCGGTTTCGCCTGGGTACTGGGCGAACAGCGCGCGACCGTCCTGCAACCCTTCCAGACGCTCGAGCAGCCAGCGGCCCAACCGCGGCAGTGACACAAGGACCTGTGATGAAGAATTTTTTCAAGAAAGTAGGCGCCTTCCTCGCCAAGACCTGGGTCTGGAGCCTGCTGCTGGTGCTGGCCCTGGCGCTGCTGGTGTGGTTCGCCGGCCCGTTGCTGGCCGTGGCCGACAACAAGTTCTGGGAAGACGCCGCCGCGCGGTTGCTGACCATCAGCGTGCTGTTTTTGGTGTGGGGCCTGTGGATGGTGTTCGCCAGCTGGCGCGCCAACAACCGCAAGCAGGAAGAGCTTGAGAGCGAGGACGGCCGCGAGCGCCTGGAACGCGAAGAGCGCAAGGACGAGGAGGCCAGGGAGATCAAGGCCCGCTTCAAGCATGCCTTGTCCACCCTCAAAAATTCGAGCCTGTATGGCGGGCGCAGCGAACGCTGGCGCCGCGACCTGCCCTGGTACCTGGTGCTCGGGCCCCAGGGCGCGGGCAAGACCAGCCTGATCGACCATTCGGGCCTGGAGTTCCCGATCAACGCGCTGGAGCGCAAGCTCGCCCGTGATCCGTCCAGCGGCGATTTCTGCGATTTCTACTTCGCCGAACAGGCCGTGCTGGTGGACACCGCCGGGCGCTTCCTCAACCAGTCCGACAGCGAGATCGACGGCAGCGCCTGGCGCGTGCTGCTCGACCAGCTGCGCCTGCGCCGGCGCAACCGCCCGCTCAACGGCGTGGTGGTCACCGTGCCGCTGGACACCCTGCTGGGGGGCGAAGCGGCGGTCAACGACCTGGCGCAGAAAGTCCGCTCGCGCTTGCAGGAGCTGCGCCAGCGCCTGCACGTCGAAGTGCCGGTGTACCTGGTGCTGAGCAAGACCGACCGCCTGCAAGGCTTTGACGCCTTCTTCGACCAGCAGTCGCGCGAAGAGAACGAGCAAGTGTTCGGCATCACCTTCGGCAAGGGCCAGAACGGCGCCGACACCGAGCTGCTGGCCAAGGAATTCCAGGGCCTGCTGCAACGCCTGGGCGACCAGGTCACCCAGCGCATGCACCACGAGCGCAACACCCAGCGCCGCGCGCGCATCCTCGACTTCCCGCACCAGCTGGGGCGCATCGGCGACCAGCTGTGCCTGTTCGTCGATGCCGCCTTCACTGGCAACCGCTACCAGCGCGCCAGCCAGCTGCGCGGCTTCTACCTGACCAGCGCGCCGCATCAGGCGCCGCGGGTCGACAGCGACAACGGCTTCCACCCCGGCCAGCCCGGCCGTGGCGCGGTGCAGGGCCGCTCGCGCTTCACCCTGCAACTGTTCAGCCGGGTGATCTTCCCCGAGTACGACCTGGCCGGCCTCGACCAGCGCGAACGCCGGCGCATCCACTGGGGCCAGCGAGCCGTCTACCTCGGTGCCTTGGGCGCGCTGGCGCTGTTCGGTGCGCTGTGGGCCGGCAGTTTCTCCGGCAACCACGAACGCCTGGAGCAGGTGCGTGAGCTGGGCCGTCAATGGCAGCGCCAACACCTTGCCCTGGATGCCCGCGACGATGCCCTGGCCGCGCTCAAGCCGCTGGACACCGCCTGGCAGGCCTCACGCGTGTTCCCCGTGCCCGGCGATGTCTCGCTGCTGCAACGCGGCGGCCTGTACCAGGGCGTGCCGGCCAACGAAGTGCTGCAACCGGCCTACCAGCGCGAGCTGGAAACCGTGCTGCTGCCCCGGGTGGCGCAGATGGTCGAAGGGCAGATCCGCAGCAACCTGAAGAACCGCGAGCGCCTGCTCAACAGCCTGCGCGCCTACCTGATGCTCGGCCTGCCCGAGCGCCGCGACCAGGCCTGGCTCAAGGACTGGGTGGCGGCTGGCTGGTCGCAGCGCTACAACGGCAACACGGCCGCCCAGGACAGCCTGAACACCCACTTCGGGCGACTGCTCGAGCAATCGTTCGCCTACCCGCTCAACGACGCCCTGGTGGCCCAGGCCCGCCAGGTGCTGCGCGCCGAATCGCTGGCCAGCGTGGTGTACCGCGTGCTGCGCGAGCAGGCCCGCAGCCTGCCTGAATACCGTCTCAGCCAGCAGCTCGGGCCGCAGGCCGCGCAGTTCGTCGGCATCGACTACCCGATCCCCGGCTTCTACACCTCCCAGGGTTACCAGCAGTACTTCTCGGTGCAGGGCGCCAACCTGGTCAACGACATCCTGCGCGACAACTGGGTGCTGGGCGAGGGCAGCGGCATCAGCGACATGGACATGCGCCGCCTGATGGTGGAGCTGGAGCAGCTGTACTTCCGCGACTACGCCAACTACTGGGGCGAGGCGGTCAACCAGGTCGGCCTGATCCCGTTCAGCGACGCCGGCGAAGGCGCCGATCAACTGTCGGCGCTGACCGCCGCCAACTCGCCGCTGCTGCTGTTGCTCACCGAGGTGCGCGAGAACACCCGCTTCCCGGTACTGGCCGAAGCCACCGACGAAGGCAACCCGGCCGCCGAAGCCGCCGCCAACAAGGCCGTGGCCAAGAAGCTCGGCAAGGGCGGCGCGGCCGTGGCCGGTGCCGTGGCCGACAAGGCCCGCGACGCCCTGGCCAAGAAGCCGCTGCCGGACACCGCGCGCATGGCCCTGCAACGGCGCTTCGAGCCGCTGCACCGGCTGCTCGACGACAACAACGGCCCGGGCCCCGACCTGGCGCCGACCCTGCAGGCGCTCAACGACCTGCAGCAGCAGCTGGCGGGCCTGGCCCGCTCCAACCAGGCCGAAGAAGCCTCGTACCAGATGGCCAAGGCGCGCATGTCGGGGCAACGTGACGCCCTGAGCAGCCTGCGCAACGGCACCGTGCGCCTGCCGCGCCCGGTGGCCGGCTGGTTCAACCTGCTGTCCGACGACATCTGGCGCATGGTGCTCAACGACACCTACACCTACCTCAACCAGCGCTACCAGAGCGAGCTGTACAGCCACTACGGCCGCACCATCGAGTCGCGCTACCCGTTCAACGCCCATGGCACCAGCGACGTGGCGATCAGCGACTTCCGCGACTTCTTCAAGGCCCAGGGCGTGGCGGACCGCTTCTTCGACACCTACATGCGCCCGTTCGTCAGCGGTGAGCCGGGCGCCTACCGCCTGCGCAGCCTCGACGGCCAGAGCCTGCCGATGACCAAGGCCTACCTCGAACAGATGAGCGCCGCCCAGACCATCCGTCAGAGCTTCTTCGCGCAGAACCCCGAAGAGCCGCAGGTGCAGTTCAAGCTCGAGCCGTACACCCTCGACCCGGCGGTGAGCCGCGCCGAGTTCCGCTTCGGCGACACGGTGATCGACTACCGCCACGGCCCGATCGTCTCCACCAGCCTGAAGTGGCCGACCGAAGCCCAGGACGGCAACACCAGCCTGACCCTGGAACAGCTCAACGGCCGCCCCATGGCGCTGGAGAAGAATGGTGGCCCGTGGTCGCTGTTCCGCCTGCTCGACCTGATGCAGACCGAGTACCTCAAGGGCCGCGACACCATGGTGCTCAAGGCCAATGTCGGCGGCATGCGCGCCAACTACCTGCTGACCAGCCAGCGCGCGCCGAACCCGTTCGACCTGAGCGTGCTGCGCGGCTTCCGCCTGCCAGGGGAGCTGTGATGCGCGCAGCCAGCCCTTGGCGCAGCGCGGCGCGCACCGACCCCGGCAAGGTCCGTGCGCGCAACGAGGACGCCTTTCTCGACTGCCCGCAGCACGGGCTGTGGGCGGTCGCCGACGGCATGGGCGGCCACGAGGCCGGTGATATCGCCAGCCAGATGATCGTCGAGAGCCTGGCCGATCTGCCGGCCGCCAGCAGTTTCGACGAGCGCGTGCTTGCCGTGCGCCAGTGCCTGCACTGGATCAACCGGCGCCTGGGCCAGGAGCTGACGGTGAGCGTCGCCGGCCAGGCGCGGGTGATCGGCAGCACCGTGGTGACCCTGCTGCTCGACGGCCGTCGCGGTGCCTGCGTGTGGGCCGGCGACAGCCGCTGCTACCTGTGGCGCGGCCAGCGCCTGTACCAGCTGACCCGCGACCATTCGCTGCAACAGCAACTGATGGACCAGCAAAGCATGAGCGCCGAGCAGGCCCGCGAGCACCCCTCGGCCCGGGCCCTGACCCGCGCCGTCGGCGCCAGCGCCAGCCTCACCCTGGAAGTGCTGGAGTTCGATGCGCAGCCGGGCGACGTGTTCCTGCTGTGCAGCGACGGCCTCTACGACGGCCTGGAGAGCGGCGGCCTGGGCCACGCCCTGGACCTGGCCTCGCCCGGCGAGGCCCTGCAACGCCTGTTCGACACCGCCCTGGGCGGCGCGGCGAAAGACAACCTGACCGCAGTGGTGATCCACCGATGAACCTTGGCAGCGGCGACGCGCTTGACGTGCTCGACGCCCTTGAGCAGGGCAGCGAGTCGACCTACTTTGCATTCACCCAGGCCAGCGAGGCCGAGCCCGCCCGCACCGGCAAGGCACGGCGCAAGCGGCGCGGCAAAGGCCGCGCGCAACCTGCGCCGGCCCCGGCCGTGCGGGCGCTGGCGCCGATTCCCGACGTGCTCGCCGGGCGCTACCGCCTGGAACGCCTGCTCGGCGCCGGCGGCATGGGCCTGGTGTATCGCGCCCGCGACCTGTTGCAGGAGGGCTTTGGTGACCCACAGCCGTTGCTGGCGGTGAAGCTGATGAGCGACCAGTTGGCCACGGCGCCCGACGCCAACGCCCTGCTGTTCAACGAGTTCGCCCTCACCAGCCGCCTGCGCCACCCCAACCTGGTGCGCCTGCAAGGCTTCGCCATCGACCCGCAGAGCGAACGCGGCTTCATCACCATGGAGCTGATGCGCGGCACCTCGCTGGACCGCCTGCTCTGTGACCAGCCGCTGGGCCTGGCCTGGGCGCAAGTGCGCGAGATCGCCGTGCCGCTGCTCGACGCCCTGGCCTGCGTGCATGCCCAGGGCGTGGTGCACGGCGACCTCAAACCCAGCAACGTGATGCTCGGCGACGACGGCCTGCGCCTGTTCGACTTCGGCCTGGGCCTGGCCCTGGACGGCCCACTGGCCGGCCTGCCGCACCTGAGCCATGGCCGCTTCGAAGCCTGGACCCCGGCCTACGCCGCCCCCGAACTGTTCGAGGGCGGCACGCCGAGTACCGCCAGCGACCTGTATGCGGTGGCGTGCGTGCTGTACGAGCTGATTACCGGGCGCCACCCCTTCGAGCGCGTGCCGTCGCTCAAGGCCCGTGACCAGGGCATGCAACTGACGGCCAAGGCCCCGCCCGGCATGCCAGGCAAGGCCTGGGCCGCGCTGCGCCGGGCCCTGGCCTTCGACCCCGAGCAGCGCCGCGTCGATGCCGGGCAGCTGCGCGACGCCTTCGCCGCGCAAGGCTTCTGGGCCAGGCTCCGGCGATGACGCCAGGCCACGGACGCATTAACACGAATTCACGCACATAGAGGGACAAGGATGTTTGCCGCCGCGAACCAGACCCATTTCAGCCTGCACATCGACGGGTTGGAGCATGACTTCCAAGTGCTTGCCTTCGATGGCAACGAAGCCATCAGCCAGCCCTACGCCATCGACCTGGAGCTGGTCAGCGAGCGCCCTTCGCTGGACCTGGAAAACCTGCTGCACAAGCCCGCGTTCCTTCAGCTCGGCGACGACGGCCGTGGCCTGCACGGCCTGATCTACCGCGCCGCGCAAGGCGAGGCGGGCAAGCGCCTGACCCGCTATCAGGTGACCCTGCGCCCGCAGCTGGCGTACCTGGCCCACCGCATCAACCAGCGCATGTTCCAGCACATGACCGTGCCGAAGATCATTGCCCAGGTGCTGGAAGAGCACGGCATTCTTGCCAACGCCTATCAGTTCCAGCTCGGTGCCCTGTACCCGGACCGCGAGTACTGCGTGCAGTACGACGAGTCCAACCTGCAGTTCATCCAGCGCCTGTGCGAAGAGGAGGGGATTCACTACCACTTCCGCCACAGCGCCGACGGCCACCAACTGGTGTTCGGCGACGATCAGACGGTGTTCCCCAAGCTGGCGCCGGTGCAGTTCCAGCACGACTCCGGCCTGGTCGCCGACACGCCGATGATCAAGCGCTTCGCCCTGCGCCTGGAAACCCGCACCAGCAGCGTCACCCGCCGCGATTACGACTTCAAGAAACCGCTGATCCAGCTCGAAGGCGCGGCCGACAGCCTCGACGAACCGGCTCTGGAAGACTACGACTACCCCGGCCGCTTCCTCGACCGACCACGCGGCAAGCACCTGGCCACCCGCGCCCTGGAACGCCACCGCAGCGACTACCAGCAGGCCACCGGCGACAGCGACCAGCCGCTGCTCGCCAGCGGGCACTTCCTGACCCTGGGCAGCCACCCCAACGCCCAGTGGAACGACCTGTGGCTGCTCACTGACGTGCACCACCAGGGCCGCCAGCCGCAGGTACTGGAAGAGGCCATCACCAGCGACGTCGACGCCAAGTACGATGGCTTCCAGCAGGGCTACCGCAACTTCTTCGTGGTTACCCCGTGGCAGCAGCCGTACCGCCCGCCGCTGAAACACCCGAAACCCAAGGTGCTGGGTGATCAGCGCGCCGTGGTCAGCGGCCCGGCTGGTGAAGAGATCTACTGCGACGAGTTCGGCCGCATCAAGGTGCAGTTCTTCTGGGACCGCGAAGGCCAGTCCGACGACAAGTCCAGCGTGTGGATGCGCGTGGCGTCGAGCTGGGCCGGGCAGGGCATCGCTGGCCTGCAACTACCGCGCATCGGCATGGAGGTATTGGTCAGCTTCCTCGAAGGCGACCCCGACCAGCCGCTGGTGACCGGTTGCCTGTACCACGGCGTGAACATGCCGCACTACAAGCTGCCCGACCTCAAGACCCTGGCCACCATCAAGAGCAAGGAATACAAGGGCAGCCGCGGCAACGAACTGCGTATCGACGACACCACCAGCGAAATCAGCATCGCGCTACGCAGTGACCATGGCGCCAGTGCGCTGAACCTCGGTTACCTGACCCACCCCAGACCGAGTGGCGGCGCGCCACGTGGTGAAGGTTTCGAACTGCGCACCGATCGCCACGGCGCCATCCGTGCTGCCGGCGGTTTGCTGCTCACCACCGAGCCCCGCGCCAACGAAGCCAAGCACCACAAGGACCTGCCCGAGACCGCCGAACGCCTGGCCACCGCCAGCGACCAGCAGGACAGCCTGGCGGAACTTGCCAAGCAGATGCAGGCCCAGGAACCGGGCGACCAGGACACCGTGGCCAAGGACCTGCACAAGCAGCACCAGGGCATTCTCGGCAGCGGCCCGGGCGACCTGACGAAAAACGAGTTCGCCGAATTCACCCAACCGCACCTGGTGGTGTCGAGCCCTGCTGGCATCGCCCTGACCACCCCCGGCCCCAACCACCTCACCAGCGGCAGCCACCTGGCCCTGAGCAGCACCGGCCACACCAGCCTGGCCATCGGCAAACGCCTGCTGGCCAGTGCCAGCCAAGGCATGCGCCTGTTCGTGCAGAGCCTCGGCCTACGCCTGGTGGCAGCCTCCGGCGATATCGATTTCCGCGCGCTGAAGGACAACATCAACCTGCTGGCCAAGCTCGACATCACCGCCAACGCCGACCGCATCACCCTCAAGGCCAAGACCGAGCTGGTGGTACAAGGCGGCGGCAGCGGCACGACCTACAACGCCGGCGGCATCACCCATGTCACCAGCGCCAACTACACCGCCCACGCCGCGCAGTTCGCCCATATCGGCGGGGCGAGCATGGCCGGCACCTTCCCCGAACCGCCCAAGCCGGGCAAGGGTGCGCTGGAGCTGTTCAACCTGTACGCCAACACCAAAGGCATCAAGGCCGGCGACTACGAGGTCACCGATGCCCTGGGCACGCTGCTCAAGGGCGCGCTGGACGGGCAGGGGTTCAATACCGTCTCCGGCGCGGCGCCGGGGCCGGCCATGGCCAAGTTCGGCCTCGACACGGCCGATACCTGGAGCCTCGGCAGCTTCGCCAAGGGGCTGCCCTGGCCGAAGCTGCCCGTGGCCGAAGAGGGCACGCCGTCGCTGCTCGAATCGATGTACGCCAAGCTCGCCCCCGACGGCAGCGGCGGCATGCTGGACAAGGCCAAGCAACTGGCCAGCAGTGGCATGAGCGCGGCGAAGACCGGCATGGGCCTGCTCAAGACCGGGCAGAACACCCTGCAAAGCGCGCAGCAGGTGCAAGCCGCGCTCAAGGGCGGCGTGGCTGGCCTGCCGCAACTGGCCTCTGCCGCCAGCTCGGCGCTGCCGGCCGCTTCTGGCGCACTGGGCGCCGCCGGCAAGGCTGGCGCCGCCGTCCAGGGCGCCATGGCCAGCCTGCCCAAGTTGCCGACCCTGCCCAAACTCCCCGACTTCAAGGCGCCGAGCCTGAATACCCTGACTGACCTGATGCCAGGCGAGCTGATCTCATGACTGCACAGAATGCCGCAACAAACGAAAACGCCCGTGCCCCTCAGGTCGCGATCACCCCACTCGCCGAGGTGCAGATCGAGGACGTTGGCCGTGGCGCGGTGGTGTTCGATACCTGGCTGCGCAACACCAGCGCCAGCTTCGTCACCCTCGAACGCCTCAAGGGCGTGGCTGGCAACGTGGCCGTGGCCGGTAACATCATCGCCCTGGTGGATGCCTTGGGCGATATCGCCATCCTCACCCGCAACAAGGTGCCCGACCCGATCGATTGCGCCACCTACGGCATCAACCTGATTGGCCTGGTCACCTCGCCCGCCAGCGCGGCGGCGGCCCGCATGGCCCTGCGCCCGATGCTGTTCATCGTGCGCCAGGAGGGCAAGCAGGTGCTGGGCGATGCACTGATCGAGCTGATGGTCGGCCACCTCAACGCCGATATCGTCGGCAGCATCGACGACTTCGTCGGCCAGGCCGCAGGCAATCTCAAGGCCGCACTGGCCGACGCTGCCACCCTCGGCGAGCAACTGATCCTCGACATCGCCGGCGGCCTGGCCGCCCTGGCTGCCGGCCCGGCCCCCGCCAGCGTGGCGGCCGGTGGCGGGGGCAGCCTGCTGCTGCATGACCCGCAAGCCAGCATCGGCAACTACCTGGCCGGTGCCTTCAACGCCTACAAGAGCGCCGGCAAGGGCATGACCAGCGCCGACATCAGCCCCGCGCTCAGCGCCGCCGGCAAGACTGAGCTGCTGGCCCACAGCGCCCGCCTGCGGCTGTTGGCCCCGCTGGTGCGCGGCGAGATCCTCAAGCTGGGCGACGCCGGCAGCCCCGGCTCCATCGAGGCCCTGCGCCTGACCCTGGCCAGCAGCGTCAAGCAGTGGCGCCAACGCAACCCGCAACAGGTGGTGGCGAACGTCAAGGCGGGCGGCACCAGCAAGGCTCGCCACCAGCTGGCCGAAGGCAAAGTTGAAACCCAAAAGGAGCAGATGCCTGCCTCCCAGGCCCCCAACCAGTGCAAGAACGGCGCCCCGGCCAACACCTGCAACAGCATCAACTTCGCCCTGGGCAGCGAGACCCTGCAGCACACCGACTTCAGCCTGCCCGGCCCGTTCCCGATCACCTGGACCCGCACCTACCACTCGCGCCTGGCCGCCCTCGACAGCGGCAGCCTCGGCGCCCGCTGGATCACCGCTTTCACCACCTGCATCGATGTGCAGGACGATGGCCTGCTGCTGCACGATATCGACGGCCGCAGCCACGCCTACCCGCTGCCCAAGGTTGGCAAAACCCATTACGACGCGATCGAGTACCGTGGCCTGACCCGCACCACCGACACCCAGCTCATCCTGTCGCGCGGGCAGGAGCGCCACGAGACCTACGAGCGCGTCGGCGAGCGCTTCCACCTGGTGCATATCGTCATGCGCAACGGCGTCGGCGCGATGCTGCACTACGAGCACAGCCACAACGGCCGCCCGGTGCTGTCGGACATCAACACCTACGCCGACAACGACCCGAGCAAGGTGCACCTGCAACTGGGCACGCTGCTCGATGACCACGGCCATATCCAGGGCCTGTGGCAAGTGGTCGACGGCAAGCCGCTGCGCCAGCTGTGCGCCTACCACTACGACGACCAGGGCGACCTGATCGCCGCCCAGGACGAGCACGGCGCCGCCTGGCGCTACCAGTACCAGCACCACCTGATCACCCGCTACACCGACCGCACCGAGCGCGGCCTGAACCTGGAATGGGACGGCAGCGGCCCGCACGCCCGGGCGATCCGCGAATGGGCCGACGATGGCAGCTTCGAAACCCGCCTGGCGTGGGATGAACACATCCGCCTGACCACCGTGACTGACGCCTACGGCGGCCAGACCCGCCACTACTACGACGCCGAAGGCTACACCTACCGCATCCAGCACGCTGACGAGCGCTCCGAGTGGCTGTTCCGCGACGCCCGCAAGAACGTGATCCGCCACCTGCACGCCGACGGCAGCCAGGACCGCTACACCTACGATGAGCGCAGTAACCGCCTGCAGCACATCCGCGCCGACCATACCGTGGTGCACTACGCCTACGACGACCAGGACCAGCTGATCAAGATCAGCGATGCCGAAGGCGGCCTGTGGCTGCGCGACTACGACGACGCCGGCAACCTGGTCGAAACGGTCGACCCGCTGGGCAACAAGACCGAGTTCGCCTACACCTCAACCGGGCAGCTCAAGGCGGTCAAGGACGCCAACGGCAACGAGAAGAAGCTGGCGTACAACGACGCCGGGCAACTGCTCGAGTACACCGACTGTTCCGGCAAGACCAGTAAATGGGAGTACGACGAACTGGGGCGCCTGGTGCAGGCCAGTAATGCGCTGGGCGAGAGCATCCAGTACGCCTACAAGGCGGGGCAGTTGAGCAAGGTCACCCATGCGGACATGACCGAAGAGCGCTTCGAGCGCGATGCCGAAGGCCGGTTGCTGGCCCATGTCGATGCGCTGGACCGGTGTACCACCTGGAGCTATACCCGCGCCGGGATGCTCGCCGAGCGTGTCGATGCGCTGGAGCACAAGCTGCGCTACCGCTGGGACAAGCTCGGCCGGTTGCTCAGCCTGGAGAACCAGAACGAGAGCCGCGCCAGCTTCGTTTACGACCTGGCCGGGCGCCGCCTGGAAGAGACCGGCTTCGATGGCCTGACCACCCGCTACCAGTACGACCCGAGCAGCGGTCGGCTGGCGAGCAGCCAGGTCGGCCAGCGCCGCATCGACCTGCGCTTCGATGCCATGGGGCGCCTGGTCGAGCGCTGCGCAAGCCAGGGCGATCAGCAGCAGAGCGAAACCTTCGCCTACGATGGCAACGGCAAGTTGATCCAGGCGCTCAATGCCGTCAGCAAGCTGCAGTGGTTCTACGATGACGCCGGCAACCTGACCCGCGAGCATCAGCACTACCTGATGACCGGCGACCCGATGGTGGCGGTATGGCGCCATGAGTACGATGCGCTGAACCGCCGCACCGCAACCATCCGCCCGGACGGCCACAAGGTCAGCTGGCTGACCTACGGCAGCGGCCACCTACTGGGCATGACCCTCGATCAGCACGAGATGCTCGCCTACGAGCGCGATGACCTGCACCGCGAAGTCGTGCGCCACCAGGGCAACAAGCTCATGCAGATGCAGCGCTGGGGCAAGACGGGGCTCCCCGAAGAGCAATGGCTCGGCAGCCATGACGGCAAGACTGCCCTGCTCAAGCGCCAGTATGAATACGACACGGTGGGGCAGTTGACCGATATCCACGACAGCCGCCGTGGCCAGCTGGCGTATCAATACGACCCCCTGGGGCGCTTGTTGCAGGCCAACAGCCGCCTGGGCGCCGAAACCTTCGCCTTCGACCCGGCGGGCAACCTGCTGGATGAAACCCAGCAGCTCAACCGCCCCCTGGAAGAAGACGCCCGGCGCAACAAGGTGATGGACAACCTGCTGCGCACCTATGCCGGCAGCCAGTATCGCTACGACGAGCGCGGCAACCTGAGCCATCGCCTGCAAGACGGTGCGCAGGCGCACTTCACCTGGGACCTGTTCAACCGGCTGGTGCGTTACAACGACGACAGGCTCAAGGTCGAATACAGCTATGACGCACTGGGCCGTCGCCTGCACAAGCATTCGCTCGCCCATTACTGGGACAAGCCCGAAGCCGGCACCGGCTGGAACCAGCTGGAACGGGCCAGGCGCCAGCGTGAACTGCACTGCGGCTTCACCCTGTATGGCTGGGACGGCGAAACCCTGGCCTGGGAAAGCTCGCCGCCGCTGGATGAGGGCGATACCGGCCGCACCGTGCACTACCTGTACGAGCCCGGCAGCTTCGTGCCGGTCGCCCAGGCCCTGCACAACCGCCCGGTACTCCTGTTCAAACAGCCGGACTGGGCGGGGCGCGAGTACGACTTCGACCGCGATCCGCTGTGGCACACCGAGGTCAAACCGCAGGCCTTCGATGCCATGGCCTGGTACCACTGTGACCATCTGGGCACACCGCAAGAGCTCACCGATGAGCAGGGGGACGTGGTCTGGAGTGCGCATTACACCGCGTGGGGCGAAATACGCGAGGAGCGAACGGAGCAAGCCAGATTGCAGGGGGTGAGCAACCCGATTCGCTTCCAGGGGCAATACCAGGACCCGGAAACGGCGCTGCACTACAACCGCTATCGGTATTACGAGCCGAAAATGGCGCGGTATGTGTCCAGGGACCCGATTGGGATGCAGGGTGGGATGAACGTTTACAGTTATGTCAGCAACACACCTGCTATGCGGGCGGACCCGTTGGGATTGTGGGATACAGCGTTTGGCAACATGGCGGGCGTGCAGGAGCGTGCATCGTTGGGCATGCACATGATGAAAGAGGGCAAATCGCCTGAGGAAATCTCCAAGGCGGTGGCGCCAGGCCCTGCTCGGCCGATCATGACGGGAGAATGTCGAGGCTCCTTGATGGCTGCCATGGGCACCGGTTTCTCCGTGACCGTAAAAGCCAACGAAGTCAGTGGGCTTTCGGGCGAGGGCGCTGTTCCGATGATTGCAGCAGGCGCACGGGCAACCGCTAGCTGCGGTTTCAAGTTTGCCGACCCGGATGCCAAGTCGCTACCCGCCGCGGCAGGTGTTGGCTTCAGCGTAGGGGTTGTCAGTTTCGATATCAGCCAGACCTCCACGTGGCCAGAGGTTTATATCGGCGTGGGCCCCGGCATCGGCCCGGAAATCAAGACACCAGTGGCGCCGGCTGTCGCAGTACCGCTGTTCTAGGAGAGGTTATGTGCGAGTTGCTGCAAATCATCAGGATCGCCGGCTTTGCGCTCTGTGTGGTTGCGGGGCTGACTGCCGTACTTTCTGCAAATTCATACTGCAAAAAGAACGGGATCAACATGAATACCTTCGAGGGCATGTTCGAAATGTACCGGAGGGTTTTCAAGTTTGAGAACAAACGCCTGTCGATACTGATGTTGTCTACCACCTATGGCGGGGCGGTGTTGATGGTGGGGGTTGCCGCCATTACATTCTGGGGGCAGGCGCAAGGGTGTGACTTCCACATCAATCGTTTAGCGCGCTGATCGGTGGAGGGCAGCGCCGCTGCAGCTATGCGAGTCACACACCGGCTATGCGGGCGGATCCATTGAGGTTGTGGGATGCGCCGTTTGCCAACATGCCGGGCTTGCAGGAGCGTGCGCTGCCTCAGTCACCGCTTTTCAGAGGTGATGTATGTGCGAAGTTGTTCAGTTCGTGAGAATTGCCTTGTTTGTGGTCTGTGCCGGGTTGGTTTTTACTTCGATCATTTGTGCGAACGCCTATTGCAGGAAGGTGGGTGTGAATATGAATACCTTCGAAGGCATGCTTGAGATGTATCGGAGGGTGTTTAAATTCGAGAATAGGTTGTTATCTATCTTGGTGCTGTTCAGCATGTATGGCGGGGCTTTGATGGTGTTGGGGCTTGTCAGCTTGACATTCTGGGGCGAGGCGCAGGGGTGTGATTTTCATATCAATGATCGGGCCATAAGGTAGCCAGATACAGCGAGTATAGCGATGGCGTCTTCGGTCGCCATCCGTAAAAAAGCCATTGCCGGTAGCGCTAGGGGAGCAGTGAGGCTAGTGCTTCTCGATATCGGGACTGTCCCGAATTCAGCATGCCCTGATATCGATATTGGTGTAGGCCCTTGTATTGGGCCTGAACTCGAGACTCCATACTTGTCGATCCTAATGTAACTATTTTCCTGTAGTTAAGTGAGAGTTTATTGTGTGTGTATGGTTGGAGCTATTGGTCGAGCTTGTATATTGGGGATTGGCAATTATGTTGGTTGTCACAGTGCTCTATGGGCATTTTTATTCAAAGAGAAACGGGATAAATATTAATACATTCCCTGGGGTGCTTGAGTTGTTTGGTCATGTTTTTAAGTTTAAAGATAAAGTGTTGTCCGGTTTGTATATTTTTTCTATGTATGGCGGTGCGATTATTGGTATTGGTTTGGCTGTGTTGATTTTTTATGCGGAATCCAAGGGGTGTGATATTCATGTCAAAGTCAGTATAGGTTGATGTTTAGGTGTGTGTTGCGAGGCTTGGGTTGTGCCAAATGATCAGTGTGTGTACGAAAAAACCAGGGCTTCGCTGTCAATCCGCGCTACCTCATACAGAGCCTGAATACTGGGTTGAATATGATTTATTGAGGTTTGTGTATGTGTGATGAAATTGATGTTGCAAGGAAATTGTTGTTCACGCTTTGCATGCTTATGCTTTTTCTGACTATCGTGTATATGGCTGTTTATGCGAAAAGGGAGGGGGTTGATTTTAATACGGTGGGCGGGTTGCTTGAGGTGTATCGGCGTGCGTTTGCACGTGAGCATAAAACGCTATTCTGGGTAGTGCTTATTGGGATTTATGGGAATACGCTAATTTTGCTTTTTTCATTTGGGCTTTATTACTGGGGGCTCTCCGAGGGGTGTGTCTTCAAGCTGAGCGGTAGATGGTCAAATCTGTAAAATTTCGGTGTTTAATCAGCAGGAATGCGTCATGTGTGTTTGGCTGAATGCTGTGATTCAAATGTTTTTTGGGGGGCGAATTTTTTACGTTGTTTTTCACGGTTTTTACGCAAATTCCTATTGCAAGAAAAGCGGAAGAAACATGAATGCGTTCCCAGGTTTTTTGAGATGTATCGTCGAGTCTTCAGGTTTGAGAACAAAAGGCTTTCTTGGATTGTTCTTTTGACTGTTTATGGTGGGGCGCTTGCTGGGGTTTTTGGATTGCGAAGCGCTCCTTTACCCGATATCAAATAGTGTCAAAGATGCCGCAAATTCAGGCTTTGCTGCCGCGTTGCGGCAGATCGCGGGGCAAGTCGCATCGGCGCACCGCCGCTCCCACAAAACCTTTCGTACAGAGCATAGATAAAAGCTCCCCCGCCACAGAGCGCGCCCGTCAATCCTGCTGCGTCCCGGGAACGCCAAATCCATACCCTTGCAACAGGTCCTGACGAATGCTGGTCCCCAGGGCATACAGCCTGTCCTGTTGAGGTGCGGCCCAGTCAATCGCCGCACTGGCCAGGGCAAGGGTCAGGCCGAGGGCTTCCTCGCCCTGCTGCGGCAGGTCGCCCGCCGACACCTTCGGCTTGCTGGTAACCAGCGAAACGCTGGCCAACAGCACCACGTACACCCCCAGCAGTTTCAGGTACAGACCAAGCGGTTGTGCCTTCACCAGGCGCAACAGGTAGGACAGCGCACGGAACCCATGCACGGCCAGCCCACAGAGGATCAGCAGGGCAGCTACGCCGGGGGTGATCAGATCGCGGTAGCTGTCGCGGCCCAGGGTCGAAAGATCGCCCGCCGCGGCGACGCGCTGCTTCATCAATTCACGGGCGTCGTGCTGCAGCGTGGGCAGGTAGACCGAGCGCACGTAATACTCCTCGGTCAGGTAGGCATACAGGGTAATGCTCGGCGGCAGCGCCAAGTCCTGGCGCCACTGCCCCTGGATGGCATCCACCGCCAGGAACGCCGGGCGCTTGAGGCCGGGTTCGATCCAGCCAGCATTGATCCGCTGCTGCAGCAGTGTTGCGTAGTGGTTGCGTGCGTCACGTCGCACCTGGCTGGCCACGGCGCGGTTGAAACCGGGGCGGTCGTCGGGCCGCCAGAGGTCGTTGACCGGTACGTTCATCTGCTCGCGCAGGACATGGCGCACGTCTTGCCATTCGCTGCTGGGCAGGGTCCAGGGGTTGAGGTTGCGCCCGCGGCTGCTGAGCAGGCGCAGGTAGTCGGTCCAGGCCTGGCCCTGGCGCTGGAGGATGGCCAGGCGGCTGGTGGCCCCCGCGTAGTAAAGGCTGGCGCGACGGTACTGGCGGTAGTTGTCTTCCTGCCGCCCGGTGGCCTGGCGGTAGCGTTCATAGTTGCGCTGCAGGCCGCCGCGTTGCTGGTCGGCGAGTTGTTCGAACAAGGCCTGCGGCGTCAGGCCTTCTGTGACTTTCAGCGCGGTGATGTGCGGCAGGCGCAGGGCCAGTTCGGCCAGCTGCAGTTTGCCTTGCGGGCTGCGCAGTTGCTCGGCTGTTGCTGCCTGGCCATCCAGACGCAGGTCGTGGTGCAGCATGAGGTTGAGCAACGGGATGCCGAAGGCGGCCTGGGCCTGCTGCTCGGGGCTGGCCTGTTCGACCAGGCTGTCCACCAGCAGGCGCTGGGCGTGATAGCCGAGGTACAGGCAGCTGCCGCAGGTGATCAAGGCCCAGAGTACCGTGCGCCCGAACGGCCAACCCTGGCGCATGCTCTTGCGCAGCAGGCAACTGAGTACCAGCAGGGCCAGGGCGGCGGCGCCCAGCCATTGGCCCTGGCGGGCGAAATTTTGCAGCAGGGAATGTGGCACGAGGCTGCCGACCAGGTCGGTCAGTTGCGCGAGGTAGCCCAGCGCGAGCACCAGGTAGATCACGGTCGGTATCAGCATCAGCCGCGCAAACCCGCATTCCTGGGCGCGGGTCAGCGGCAGGTCGCCACCCCACAAGGCGCGGGCCAGGCGTTGCCAGGGTGTGTGTTCCTGGCCATGGGCGGAGCGTAGCAACAAGGCGCCGATCATCAGGCACTGCCTGCTTGGCAAAGGAAAAGGGCAGGGCTGGGCGAAGTGGGCTCTGGGGTGTTCACGCGCGGCTTTCCTTGTCGAATCGGTGGAGCGTCCATTAAATGCGGCGCGATAGTAGCACGTTGATGTTAGCGGCGCGGGGGCAGCCCTGAACCATGCGCAGGATGGCCTGTAAGCCATGGGAAAATCGGGTCGCTGACTTTTTGCTCAACTGCGCAAGAAGTTGCGCACTTCGATGTGGATAAGTCTGTGGATAAGCGCTGTGGGCATTGCTGTGTATGGCCTGCAGCCATCTGCGCAACTTTTTGCCAGCACTGCGCAAGAAGTTGCGCAACTTTTGAATGCTCATCGCTAAAGGAGGCACTCGAATGGATGGCTCAGATAAATAACTAATTGAATTTATTGGTTATTTTTCAATTGGCACAGCTCTTGTATCGAAAGCTGCTCCCGCTCGGCAATTTCCTGCCGTCTGCGCGACTTTTTTCTTACGCAAGGAGAGCACCATGGCAACACCAGCCTACATGTCCGTCACC
>NZ_JBOBDM010000025.1:0-78628 GCF_050586605.1 Pseudomonas sp. ES1
GGTCATTGTGGGAGCCGGCTCCCACAGTGAATCGCATCGCCCTGTGGGAGCTGGCTTGCCGGCGATGGGGCCCTGTTGCCCAGCCAAAGAATTGCCGTTATATTCCGAAACATTCACTTCTGCAGAAGACCTGCTCATGCCAGCCATCCCTTCCACCACTGCTTACGTTCTCGCGCCTGTCGCGGGCGTGGTTGTGCGTGGCAGCCAGCAGCCGGCCATGATCAGTCATTACCCACCACCACCTGTCAGTGGCGTCGTAGGCGGCGTAGCTCCGCCTCCTTGCGTGGTCGTACTGGGCTGATCGGCTTCTGGCCGCATCCCCAGCACACGCAACCTACTGAACACGGTCGGCTATCCCTCGATACGCGATAGAACCGCCCGTACGGCTTTCCTTGCCCAAACAGGTGGCAATACATGTCTGTTTTCAACAAAGCATCCGTGGCCTCGGCGGCCACTACCAGCCTGTTCGTCCTGCTGTGGAGCAGCGGGGCGATCGTCTCCAAGCTTGGCCTGGCCCAGGCCAGCCCCTTCGCCTTCCTTTTGCTGCGCTCGGCGCTGGCACTGGCCGGCCTGTTGCTGATCGGCCCGTTGCTGGGGTTGCGCTGGCCGCGTAGCCGGGGTGGAATCCTGCGAGCCCTGGGTACCGGCTGCGTGCTGCTTGGCGCGTACCAGATCTTCTACCTGCTGGCGCTGAACACCCACGTCACCCCGGGCGTCATGGCCACAGTGATGGGCGTACAGCCAATCCTCACCGTGGTCCTGATGGAACGTCAGCGCTCCTGGAGTCGGCTGTTCGGTCTCGGCTTGGGCCTCGGCGGGCTGGTGATGGTGGTCTATCAGGGCATCAACCTGGGTGGCGTCTCGTTGCTCGGGATGCTGTTCGCCTTGCTGGCGCTGGCCAGCGTGACCTGCGGCTCGATCCTGCAGAAGCGCATCACCGACAATCCCATGGGTACCTTGCCATTGCAGTACCTGGCAGGTTTTGCCCTGTGCGCGGTGTTCGCGCCGTTCCAGCCGTTGCAGGTGGCGTGGAATGCCAGCTTCCTCGGCGCGCTGCTGTGGATGGGGCTGGTGGTCTCGTTGCTGGCCACGCTGCTGCTGTACCGGCTGATTGCGCGGGGCAACCTGGTCAATGTCACCAGCCTGTTCTACCTGGTGCCGGCGGTAACGGCGGTGATGGATTTCATCATCTTCGGTAACCGCCTGGCGCCGCTCAGCCTGCTGGGCATGGGGCTGATTGTGGTCGGGCTGCTGTTTGTGTTCCGCAAGCCGGCGTTGCGTACGGCGCAGGCCTGACACCTGTGGGAGCGGCGGCGCACCGCCGCTCCCACGCTACCCAGCTGACTGCCGGGTAGGGCGCAGCACCAGCCACAGTGCCGCGCCAATCAGCATCCCGCCGTACAGGTGCGCCATCGACAGTGGCTCGTCCAGCAGCCATGCCCCCCACAGCACGCCGAACACCGGAATCAGGAAGGTCACGGTACTGGCCTTGACCGGCCCGATCTCGTCCAGCAAGCGGAAGTACAGGATGTAGGCGAACGCGGTGCACAGCAGGCCCAGGCCCAGCAGTGACAACCATACCTGCCAGCCACCCCAGCTGGCTGGTGGTTGGGTGAGGGCGCTCCAGGCGAACAGCGGGCTGAGCAGCAGCGTCGCGCCGAGCATGCTGCCCAGGGCCGACAGGCGGCTGTCCAGGCCGCTGATCCAGCGCCGCGCGAGGAAGCCGGCAAAGCCATAGCAGGTGGTTGCCGCCAGGCACGCCAGAGCGCCTTGCAGCAGGGCCAGGTCCAGCGCCGCAGGCCCTGCGCCGCTAAGGATGCCGACACCGAACAGGCCCAGGAATATCCCGCACAGCTTGGCCAGGGTCATAGGTTCACGGAAGCACAGCGCGCCGATCAGCACGCCCATCAGTGGCGTGGTGGCGTTGAAGATCGCCGAATAGCCGGCCGGCAGTACCTGCGCCGCCACCGAATAGAAGGTCGCCGGGATGCCGGAGTTGATCATGCCCAGCACCAGGCAGGCGCCCAGCTTGCCGTTGAAGTCCCAGCGCACCCGGGTAGCGGCGAGGATCGCGATCAGCCCAAGGCAGGCGATCGACACCCGGAAGAATGCGGTCGGCACGGTGCCGAGTTCCGGGGCGATGATGCGCATGAACAGGAAACTCGCCCCCCAGACAGCGGCAAGGGTCAGCAGGCGGGCTAGGGCGATGGGGCTCACGGGGGTCTCCGGCAGTGGGGCAGGGGCGCGAGTGTACGTCACGGGCCTTGGCGATTCTTGTGCTTTCTTGCGGTGTAAAACCCTGAGGGCCTCATCGCCGGCAAGCCGGCTCCCACAATGGCCGCCGACTTCCTGTGGGAGTTGCGGTTCGCCGCTGCGACTTGCCAGCGATGAGGCCCTGGCAGGCCACACACTGGCCAGGGGCCGGCTAAGCTCTTGCGATGCCCACTGCACAGAGCCCCCGCGCATGACCCAACCCTGGCCCGCTGCCGATATCGCCCGCGTGATCCTCGAGGGCTTCGACGACTACCGCGAGCACTTTCGCCGCATCACCCTGGGCGCCCGCGAGCGTTTCGAGCAGGCGCGCTGGCAGGACATCCAGCAGGCGGCAGCGGCCCGTATCAACCTCTACGAAGAAAAGGTCGCCGAGGCCAACGGCAGGTTGCGCCAAGGGTTCGAGGCGCCGGTGCTGCTGGACGTTGAGCAGTGGCCGCTGGTGAAGAACGCTTACATCCGCCTTATTGACCCGCGCCTGGACGATGAACTGTCGGAGACCTGGTACAACTCGCTGTTCTGCAGCCTGTTCAGCCATGACCAGATCAGCGACGGCTGCATGTTCATCCACACCACCCGGCCTTCGATGCGCAGCCACGAGCGCGCGGCGCAAACCTGTACTTACCCGCTCCAGGGTGGGCTGAAGGGGTTGCTGCGGGCGATCTTCGCCGATTATGCATTCAACGAGCCCTACGGTGACCTGGAGGGCGACCTGACACGCCTGGAGCAGCAACTGCGCGAGAGCCTGCCCGACTGGGTGTGCAAGGACCCGGCGCTGGCCGTGGAGCTGTTCACCCCGGTGCTGTACCGCAACAAGGGCGCCTACCTGGTCGGGCGCCTGCACACGGTCGACGAGCAATGGCCGCTGGTGATCCCGCTGCTGCACCGCGAAGGGCATGGCATCGAGGCCGACGCGCTGATCACCGACGAGGCCGAGGTGTCGATCATCTTCTCCTTCACCCGCTCGTACTTCATGGTCGATGTGCCGGTACCGGCGGAGTTCGTCAACTTTCTCAAGCGCATCCTGCCGGGCAAGCATATCGCCGAGCTGTACACCTCGATCGGCTTCTACAAACACGGCAAGTCGGAGTTCTACCGCGCGCTGATCGGCCACCTGGCGCGCAGCGATGACCGTTTCATCATGGCCCCGGGGGTACGGGGGATGGTGATGAGCGTGTTCACCCTGCCGGGCTTCAACACGGTGTTCAAGATCATCAAGGACCGCTTTTCGCCCTCAAAGACCGTTGACCGTGCCACGGTGATCGACAAATACCGCTTGGTGAAAAGCGTCGATCGCGTCGGGCGCATGGCCGATACCCAGGAGTTCGCCGATTTTCGCTTTCCGCAGGCCAAGTTCGACCCCGAGTGCCTGGCCGAGCTATTGGAGGTGGCGCCTTCCACCGTAACGCTGGAAGGTGACACGGTATTGATCCGCCACTGCTGGACCGAGCGGCGCATGACCCCGCTCAACCTGTACCTGGAGCAGGCCAGCGAGGCGCAGGTGCTGGAGGCGCTGGAGGATTACGGGCTGGCGATCAAGCAACTGGCGGCGGCCAATATCTTCCCCGGCGACATGCTGCTGAAGAACTTCGGTGTCACCCGCCATGGCCGGGTGGTGTTCTACGACTACGACGAAATCTGTTTCCTTACCGAGGTCAACTTCCGCCATATCCCGCCACCGCGCTATCCGGAGGACGAAATGTCCGGCGAGCCGTGGTATTCGATCGGCCCACACGACGTGTTCCCCGAGGAGTTCCCCCCGTTCCTGTTCGCTGATATGGGCCAGCGGCGTTTGTTCAGCCGCTTGCATGGCGAGCTGTATGACGCCGATTACTGGAAGGGGCTGCAGGAGGCTATCCGGGCGGGGAAGGTGATCGATGTGTTCCCGTACCGGCGCAAGGTGCGCTGACAAGGGGAGCTGTGGGAGCGGGTTTACCCGAAGTTGACGACTCGGTGCCTGGCACGGGCTATGCCCGTGTTCGCGGGTAAACCCGCTCCCACAGGGAAAGCACGGGCTTTTCAGCATCTGAGCAAGACAGTTGCTCCCACGAGGTCCAGGCGCCTGATTTACCCTTTCAGGCACTTCAACTCACTGAAATCCGTGCGCACCTTGTTCAATTTCTGCTGCAGGAATTGCCGCTGCGCCGGGCTGCTCTGTTTCATCAGGTCCACCAGCAGGCTGCGTGCCTGCTGCTCGCTGTTCTGGAAGGCCTGACGGTACTCCGGCGTCCACAGGCTCTCCTTGCGCTGCAGCAACTGTGCAAGGCGTGGCTCGAAACCGGGAGAGGCGCGTTGCTCCATCGCCAGCGCCAGTTGCTGCTGCCAGTGGGCGCGGTTGGCGATTGCGCTGCGGTTCTGGTCGCCCAAGGCCTGTGACCAGCTCATCACCCGCAGGCGTTGCTCAGGGGTCAGTTCGCCAAGCCAGGGTTCAAGGCGTTTTTCCATGCGCGTGGCGCGTTGTGCGACCTGTTTGGGCAGCGACGTCTGGGCATAGGCTTGCCGGCGTTTGTCGATGTCTTGGCGAAACGCCTGGCGCATCTCGGCCACCTGGGCGTCGCTCATGCCACGCAGCAGCTCGCTGGCGGAGGGGGTGATCTGCTCGGCGACCCGCCCGATCGCCTGGCGTGCCTCGGCAGTGCGCTGTTGCAGGGTCGCATCGGTGACGGTATCGCTGGCGACCATCCCTTGCACCCGGTCGAGCCAGTCGAGGTAGCCAGGCAGTTGGGTCCGGCAGTGCCAGGCCAGTTGCTCCTTGAGCCGTTCGTCGAGCAGGCGCTTCTGTTCGCGGTTCATGTCCAGGTAGTCGCCCAGCGACCACGGCACCAGGCGGTCGAGGTTGCGGTAGGCCAGGTCGATGCGGTTGCAGGCCGCCAGCACCAGGGCCAGGGCAACGACCATGAACAGGGCTTTGGTCAGGCGTACAGGCATGAGCGAATCCTTGCAGGGACTGGCCAGGCGGTAGACGCAAAGGGCGCGCGGCGGTTCCGGCGCATGTGCGCTCGGGCGGCCGGGCGGGTCAGGTGTTAGAATAGCCGCCTTGTCTTGAGGATCTTCACAAATGGCTCTGCTTGGGCGCTACAACAGTTTGCAAATCGTGAAACACGTGGAATTCGGCCTGTACCTGGACGGCGGCGCCGATGGCGAAATCCTGCTGCCACGGCGCTACTTCCCCAAGGGCGCAGAGCTGGAACTCGATGACTGGCTCAACGTGTTCATCTACCTGGACAGCGAAGACCAGCTGATCGCCACCACCGAGAAGCCGAAAATGCAGGTGGGCGAGTTCGCCAGCCTCAAGGTCAAGGACATCAACGGCGCGGGCATCTTCCTCGACTGGGGCCTGTCCAAGGACCTGCTGATGCCGTACTCGGAAGAGTCGCGGCCGCTGAAAATCGGCGACTACTGCGTGGTCCACGCCTACCTGGACAAGCGCACCCGCCGCATCACCGCCACCGCCAAGCTGGATCGCTACCTGGACAACGCCCCGGTCGACTACAAGGTCGGCCAGCCGGTCGAGCTGCTGGTGGCCGGTGAGACGCCGATGGGTTTCAAGGCGATCATCAATAATCGCCACTGGGGCCTGATCCACAAGAACGAGGTGTTCAAGTTCCTGCGTTCAGGCATGCACGAGAAGGGCTTCATCAAGGAAGTGCGCCACGACGGCAAGATCGCCCTGAGCCTGCAGCCGGTGGGCGAAGCCCTGGCCGACGGCCTGCAAGAGCAGATCATGCAGCGCCTGGAAGCGGCCGGTGGCGTGCTGCCGGTGTGCGACAAGAGCGACCCGGCGGTGATCAGCCAGATGTTCAACGTCAGCAAGGGCAACTTCAAGAAGGCCATCGGCGCGTTGTTCAAGCAGGGCAAGATCGTCATCCATGACGACCGGATCGAGCGGGCCTGATCAGGCCTGCACGAAGGTGCGGAAATCCAGTTGCTCGCCACCCGGGCGGGTGTCGCGCAGCAGCGAATCGCGGTCGGCGCTCAGCGCCAGGCTGATGGTGGAGCGGCGCTTGCCGGGGTGGCGCACTTCCATCTGCTCCTGGTGAGCGCGGAGGAAGTTGACCGGCACCTTCAGGTGCTGCAGTTCGTCGGTTTCCGGGGTGTGCAGCAACAGGTTGACCCAGTCGGGCTGGCCTTTGCGCAGCAGTGCCACCGGCACTTCGAACCACCACAGGTTGCGCTTGGTGTCGAGGATGGCGAACAGGGTGTTGTCGCTGTCGAGTACCGGGCGGGCCAGCGCTTCGTTGCGGCGGGCGATGGCGGTGGGTTTGTTGATTTTCATGCAGGGTCCTGCGGATTGACGCCAGAAAGGCCTGACATTGTGCGGGGTGGCGCAGGGCGGGGCAAGGTGCGCGATGCGCATTGGCCGCTCCGGCAGTGGGTGTGCAAGTCCACTTAGTGGGCGCAACTGTCTTGTATTGCCTGCACTGGCCTCATCGCTGGCAAGCCAGCTCCCACATTAAGGATGGCGCGGTCCATGTGGGAGCCGGCTTGCCGGCGATGATGCCCGTACAGACGCCACAAAACCTCAACCCTTGTTACCCACCAGGCTGTCCACCGCCGGCACCCGGGTGTCGCTTTCCATCTGCGCATCGTGCTCCAGCTGGTGGCTGAAGCGCTCCAGCGAGGCGTTGGCCGGCTGCGAATCGCTGGCGAACACCGGCGGGCTCAACAGGTAGCCGCAGAGCAGCCGGCTGAGGGCCGCCAGGCTGTCGATATGGGTGCGCTCGTAGCCATGGGTGGCATCGCAACCGAAGGCCACCAGGGCGGTGCGGATGTCGTGGCCGGCGGTCACCGCCGAATGGGCGTCGCTGAAGTAGTAGCGGAACAGGTCGCGGCGCACCGGCAGGCCCTGGTCGCCAGCCAGCTTGAGCAGGTGGCGCGACAGGTGGTAGTCGTAGGGCCCGGACGAGTCCTGCATGGCCACGCTCACCGCATGTTCGCTGGAGGCCTGGCCGGGGGCCACCGGAGCGATGTCGATACCGACGAACTCGCTGACATCCCAGGGCAGGGCGGCGGCAGCGCCCGAGCCGGTTTCCTCGGTGATGGTGAACAGCGGGTGGCAGTCGATCAATGGCTGCCGGCCGCTTTCCACCACCGCCTTGAGCGCTGCCAGCAGCGCCGCCACGCCGGCCTTGTCGTCCAGGTGACGGGCGCTGATATGGCCGCTTTCGGTGAACTCCGGCAGCGGGTCGAAGGCGACGAAATCACCGATGGCTATCCCCAGCGCCTCGCAGTCGGCGCGGGTGGTGCAGTAGGCGTCCAGGCGCACTTCCACGTGTTCCCAACTGATCGGCATCTGGTCGATGGCGGTGTTGAAGGCGTGCCCGCTGGCCATCAGCGGCAGCACGCTGCCGCGGTACACGCCGGTATCGGTGAACACGCTGACCCGGCTGCCTTCGGCGAAGCGGCTCGACCAGCAGCCCACGGCCGCCAGCGCCAGCCGGCCGTTGTCCTGCAGCTGGCGCACGCTGGCGCCGATGGTGTCCAGGTGCGCGCTGACGGCTCGGTCCGGCGAGCTCTGTCGGCCCTTGAGCGTGGCGCGGATGGTGCCGCGGCGGGTCAGTTCGAAGGGGATGCCCAGTTCGTCCAGGCGTTCGGCGACATAGCGCACGATGGTGTCGGTGAAACCGGTGGGGCTGGGGATGGCGAGCATTTCCAGCAGGACTTTCTTCAGGTAGTCGAGATCGGGTTCGGGGTGTCGTTCAGTCATGGGTACTCCTTGGTTCCTGTGCCGGCCTCTTCGCGGGTAAACCCGCTCCCACAGGGATTTCACTCTCCTTGAAGGCGGCGCTGCACCTGTGGGAGCGGGTTTACCCGCGAAGAGGCCTTTGCAGGCTTACGCTGGCGCGCGGCTATGGGCGAACAGCAAATCGACAAAACGCTCAGCCGTGGGCTGCGGTTCATGGTTGGCCAGCCCCGCGCGTTCATTGGCCTCGATGATCACGTAATCCGGCTGCTCGGCATCACGCACCATGAAGTCGAGCCCCACCACCGGGATTTCCAGCGCCCGCGCAGCCCGCACAGCGGCATCGGCCAGCACCGGGTGCAGGCGTTCGGTCACGTCTTCCAACGTTCCCCCGGTGTGCAGGTTGGCGGTGCGTCGCACGGCCAGGCGCTGGCCGGCCGGCAGTACATGGTCGTAGCCAACGCCCGCCGCCTTGAGCGTGCGTTCGGTCTCGTCATCGAGCGGGATGCGGCTCTCGCCGCCGGTGGCGGCCTGGCGCCGACGGCTCTGGGCCTCGATCAGCGCGCGCAGGCTGTGCTTGCCGTCGCCGATCACCTGGGCCGGGTGGCGGATGGCCGCGGCCACCACCTCGTAGCCGATCACCAGGATGCGCAGGTCGCTGCCCGGGTGAAAGCTTTCCAGCAGCACGCGGCTGTCGAAGCGCCGGGCTTGTTCCACCGCCTGGCCGACGTCGTCGATGCAGGTCAGGTTCACGGCCACGCCCTGGCCTTGCTCACCGTCCACCGGCTTGACCACCACCGCGCCATGCTCGTCGAGAAACGCCAGATTGTCGTCGGCGTTGCCTGCCAGTTGCTGCGCCGGCACCTGCAGGCCGGCGTCGTGCAGCACCTGGCGGGTCAGGCGCTTGTCCTGGCACAGGGTCATGCTCACGGCACTGGTCAGGTCGCTGAGCGACTCGCGGCAGCGGATGCGTCGGCCGCCCAGGCTCAGGGTGAACAGCCCGGCGGCGGCATCGTCCACCTGCACCTCGATGCCGCGGCGCAACGCTTCGTCGACGATGATCCGCGCATAGGGGTTGAGCCCGGCCTCGGGGCCGGGGCCCAGGAACAGCGGCTGGTTGATGCCGTTCCTGCGCTTGACCGCGAAGGTCGGCAGGTTGCGAAACCCCAGCTTCTGGTACAGGCGCTTGGCCTGGCGGTTGTCGTGCAGCACCGACAGGTCGAGGCAGGCCAGCCCGCGGCTCATGAAGTGTTCGATCAGGTGGCGCACCAGCACCTCGCCGACGCCGGGGCGGGTGCAGTGTGGATCGACCGCCAGGCACCACAGGCTGCTGCCGTGTTCGGGGTCGTCGAAGGCCTTGCTGTGGTTCAGGCCCATGACGCTGCCGATCACCGCGTGGCTGTCTTCGTCCTCGGCCAGCCAGTACACCGGGCCACCGAGGTGGTGCGGGGTCAGCAGGCCGGGGTCCAGCGCCAGCATGCCGCGGGCCTGGTACAGCGCGTTGACCGCCTGCCAGTCCGCCGGGCTCTGCGCACGGCGAATGCGAAAGCCACGGAACACCCGCTGCGCCGGGCGGTAGTCGGTGAACCACAGGCGCAGGGTGTCGGACGGGTCGAGGAACAGTTGCTGTGGCGCCTGGGCCAGCACCTGCTGCGGCGCGGCCACGTACAGGGCGATGTCGCGTTCGCCGGCACGCTCTTGCAGCAGGGCGTCGGCCAGGCTGGCCGGGTCGGGGTAGGTGTGCCCGATCAGCAGGCGGCCCCAGCCACAGTGCACTGCGCGGGGTTGGTCGTGGGGCTCGCTGCCGTCACCGGCCAGGCGCGCCTGCAGGCGTTCGTAGGACGGCGCCTGGCCGCGCAACAGGCGCTGGCCGTAGGCGATTTCGTGGGCTTTCATCGATCAGATTCCTTGTTCGCTGAGCCACAGGTTCAGCGCTGCCAGCTGCCACAGCTTGGAGCCGCGCAACGGGGTGAGCTGGCCATGGGGGTTGCTCAGCAGGCGGTCGAGCATCGCCGGGTTGAACAGGCCGCGGTCCTGGCTGGGGGTCGGTCAGCAGCTCGCGCACCCAGCCCAGGGTCGCGCCCTCCAGGTGCTTGAGCCCAGGCACCGGGAAGTAGCCCTTCTTGCGGTCGATCACTTCGTGGGGGATGACCCGCCGCGCCGCCTGCTTGAGCACCTGCTTGCCGCCATCGGGCAGCTTGAAGCGCGCCGGGATGCGCGCCGACAGCTCGACCAGGCGGTAGTCGAGGAACGGGGTGCGCGCCTCCAGGCCCCAGGCCATGGTCATGTTGTCCACCCGTTTGACCGGGTCGTCGACCAGCATCACCGTGCTGTCCAGGCGCAGTGCCTTGTCCACCGCGTCCGGCGCGCCAGGGCGGGCGAAGTGCTCGCGGACGAAGTCGCCAGCGGCGTCGTTGTCCAGCAGCCAGGGGGCCTGCACGGTGTCGCGGTATTCGCCGTGGCTGCGGTCGAAGAAGGCTTCGCGGTAGGCCGCGAACGGGTCCTGCGCGCCATCCACCTGCGGGTACCAGTGGTAGCCGGCGAATAGCTCGTCGGCGCCCTGGCCGCTCTGCACGCCCTTGCAGTGCTTGGCCACTTCCCGCGACAACAGATAGAAGGCGATGCAGTCATGGCTGACCATCGGTTCGCTCATGGCCCGGAACGCCGCCGGCAGCTGCTCGATGATCTCGTGCTCGGCGATGCGCAACTGGTGGTGACGGGTGCCGTAATGGCGGGCGATCAGGTCGGAGTACTGGAATTCGTCGCCGCGCTCGCCACCGGCATCCTCGAAACCGATGGAAAAGGTCGACAGGTCGTCGACCCCGGCTTCACGCAGCAGGCCGACCAGCAGGCTCGAATCGACCCCGCCGGACAACAGCACGCCAACGTCCACCGCCGCGCGCTGGCGGATCGCCACGGCGTCGCGGGTGGCGTCGAGCACCCGGCTGGTCCAGCCTTCCAGGTCCAGTTCCTGCTCGTCGGGGTTGGCCCCGTAGTGCAGTCGCCACCAAGTCTGGCGCTCGACTTCGCCGTGGCGGTCGATGCGCATCCAGGTGCCGGGTTCGAGCTTCTGCACGTTGGCCAGCAGGGTGCGCGGCGCCGGTACCACGGCGTGGAAGTTGAGGTAGTGGTTGAGCGCCACCGGGTCGAGCACAGGGTCGATGTCGCCGCCCTTGAGCAGCGCCGGCAGCGTCGAGGCGAAGCGCAGGCGTTCGCCGTTGCGCGACAGGTACAGCGGCTTGACGCCGAGTCGGTCGCGGGCGAGGAACAGGCGCTGGTTGTCGCGTTCCCAGATGGCCAGGGCGAACATGCCGTTGAGCTTGGGCAGCAGCGCTGCGCCCCAGGCGTGGTAGCCCTTGAGCAGCACCTCGGTGTCGCCATCGGAGTGGAAGCGGTAGCCCAGCGCCTGCAGTTCCTCGCGCAGCTCGGGGAAGTTGTAGATGGCGCCGTTGAAGGCCAGGGCCAGGCCGAGGGGGTTGTCGACCATCGGCTGCGCCGAGTTGTCGGACAGGTCCATGATCTTCAGCCGGCGGTGGCCGAGGGCGATCGGGCCCTGGCTATGGAAGCCCCAGGCGTCCGGGCCGCGGGGCGCCAGATGGTGGGTGATGCGCTCCACGGCGGCGAGGTCCGCCGGGCGAGGGGCTTGGTCGAAGGGGGTGAAACGTAACTCTCCTGCTAATCCGCACATAAGTCCTTACCGGTTTTGCCGTTGGGGAAGGTGCCCAAAAATCGGGGCACTTAGGTAGGGACCGGGGTGGGTTGTGAGAGTTTTAGATCAATCTGTTATATGGCCTGGGTGGCCATCGCGGGGCAAGCCCGCTCCCACGATAGCGTGGGAGCGGCGGTGCGCCGATGCGACTTGCCCCGCGATGCTTTGGTTATTTACCGCGAATCAACCGGCGCAACGCGAACCTGTTCGGGTGGCAGGCCTCGGCCACGGCTCGGGGCACCGGCAACGGCTCACCACTGGCCCACGCCGCAATCAGCTCCCCAGACAGCGGTGCGGTGATCAACCCACGCGAGCCATGCCCGCTGTTCACATACAGCCCCTCCAGCCACGGGCAAGCGATATCCGGCACCTGCCGCGCGTCCCTGGCCAGCGCGGCATAGGCCTCATTGAACGCCTCGGTGTCCGCCACCGGCCCGACGATGGGCAGGTAGTCCGGGCTGGTGCAACGGAACGCCGCGCGACCTTGCAGTTGCTCGATATCGAGCTTGCCGACGGCCAATCGCTCGGCCAGGTCAGTGGAAATCTCGTCCAGCAGCGCCAGGTTGCCCTTGTGCTCGGCGAGGGTGGGTGTGGTGTCCTGGCTGTGGAAGTCGAAGCTGGCGCCCAGGGTGTGCTCATCGCCACGTGGCGGCGCCACATAGCCTTCGGCGCACACCACCGTTTGCAACGCCCGGCTGGCCTCGGTGGCCGGCAAGCGGGTGATCTGCCCGCGAATGCGCTTGAGCGGCAGCCCGGCGCAGGCCGGGAAGTTGCGTACCTCGGCGGCACCGGCCAGCACCACCAGCGGCGCGCTGGCCAGCAGGCGTTCGCCGTCCCAGGCTTGCCACAGGCCATCGGCCTTGCGCAGTTCGAGCACATTGGCGTGGCTCAGCAGGCGGATACGCGGATGGTCGAGTTGCGCCTGGCACAGCGCGGGCGGATGCACCCAGCCACCTTCGGGGTAGAACAGGCCGCCAGCGGGCAGGGCAACGCCGGCGACGGCTTGGGCCTGGTCGCGGTCCAGTACCCGCAGCAGGCTGGTGTCGAACGCAGCCGCCAGTTTGGCCTGGCGCTCGGCCTCTTTGTCGTCGAAGGCCAGTTGCAATACCCCGCAGCCATCCCAGGCTTGGCCGCGTTGCAGGCGCTGCAGCCAGCGGCGGGTGTAGCCAAAGCCGGCAAGGATCATCTGCGACAGCGCCGTGCCATGGGCGGACAGCTTGAGGTAGAGCACGCCTTGCGGGTTGCCCGAGGCTTCCTGTGCCGGGCCGTCGTGGCGTTCCAGCACGCTGACTTGCCAGCCGCGTGCGGCCAGGCTGGCGGCCGTGGCACTGCCGGCCAGGCCGGCGCCGATCACCAGGGCTTCGCGCGGGCCGGGTGGTGCGGCCGGGCGGGCGTACCAAGGGGCGGGCAGGGCGGCCGGTTCAGCGCTGTAGTGGCCATGCATCACCTCCCATTTCTTGCCCAGCCCCGGCACCTTCTTCATGGTGAAGCCGGCATCGACCAGCGACCGGCGAACCCAGCCGGTGGTGGTGAAGGTGCCGAGGGTGGTGCCGGCGTGCGACAGGCGTGCCAGCTGGGCGAACAGCTCGGGGGTCCACATGTCCGGGTTTTTCGCCGGGGCGAAGCCGTCGAGGAACCAGGCATCGATGCGCGCGTCGAGCTGCGGCAACTGCTCCAGGGCATCGCCGATCATCAGCGTCAGGGTCACCCGGCCGCCATCGAGGCTGAACTGCTGGAAGCCTGGGTGGATGGCCACGTACTGCTCGAGCAGCGGGCCGGTGAACGCCGCGAACTGTGGCCACAGCTGCATGGCCCGCGCCAGGTCGTCACGGGTCAGCGGGTACTTTTCGACACTGACGAAATGCAGGCGGGCATCGGCATGGGCCAGTTCGGCGAACAGTTGCCAGGCACAGAAAAAATTCATGCCGGTGCCGAAGCCGGTCTCGCCGATCACCAGGCAGGCGTGTGGCGGCAGTTCGGCGAAGCGTTGACGCAGGCGGTTCTGCTCGATGAACACATGCACGGTTTCGTCGATGCCATCTTCCCTGGAGAAATACACATCGTCGTATTGGCGCGAGTGGGGGCGGCCCTGTTCGTCCCAGTCGATCTGGGCATGCAGGGAGAGGGGTGAGTCAGACATGGTCGTATTAAGCCGCAAGTTGCAAGCTTCAAGCTGCAAGATAAAAGCGGATAGTCGCACGCGCCGCTTTTTCTTGCAGCTTGAAGCTTGTAGCTTGTAGCTGATCCATTGAAGGAGCCCAGCATGTTCGAATCCGCGGAAATCGGTCACAGCATCGACAAGGACACCTACGAGGCCGAAGTGCCCGCCCTGCGCGAGGCGTTGCTCGAAGCCCAGTACGACCTCAAGCAGCAGGGGCGCTTCCCGGTGATCGTGCTGATCAACGGCATCGAGGGCGCCGGCAAGGGCGAGACGGTCAAGCTGCTCAACGAGTGGATGGACCCGCGCCTGATCGAGGTGCGCACCTTCGACCAGCAGACTGACGAAGAGCTGGCCCGCCCGCCGGCCTGGCGCTACTGGCGGGCCCTGCCGCCGAAAGGGCGCATGGGCGTGTTCTTCGGCAACTGGTACAGCCAGATGCTCGAAGGTCGGGTGCATGGCCAGTTCAAGGACGCCGTGCTCGATCAGGCCATCGCCGGGGCCGAGCGCCTGGAGCAGATGCTCTGCGACGAAGGCGCGCTGATCATCAAGTTCTGGTTCCACCTGTCCAAGAAGCAGATGAAGGCGCGGCTCAAGGCGTTGAAGGACGACCCGCTGCACAACTGGCGCATCAGCCCGCTGGACTGGCAGCAATCGGAAACCTACGACCGCTTCGTGCGCTTTGGCGAGCGCGTGCTGCGCCGCACCAGCCGCGACTATGCGCCCTGGCATGTGGTCGAAGGCTTCGACCCGCATTACCGCAGCCTGGCGGTGGGGCGCATCCTGCTGGAAAGCCTGCAGGCTGCGCTGGCCAACAACCCCAAGGGCAAGCATCAGGGCAATGTGGCGCCGCTTGGGCGCGCCATCGACCAAAAGAGCCTGCTCGGGGCGCTGGACCTGACCTTGCGCCTGGACAAACGCGACTACGAAGAACAGCTGGTCACCGAGCAGGCGCGCCTGGCCGGCCTGCTGCGCAACAAGCACATGCGCCGGCATGCGCTGGTGGCGGTGTTCGAAGGTAATGACGCCGCGGGCAAGGGCGGGGCGATCCGTCGGGTGGCGGCGGCGCTCGACCCGCGACAGTACCGGATCGTGCCGGTGGCCGCGCCCACCGAGGAGGAGCGCGCCCAGCCTTACCTGTGGCGCTTCTGGCGGCACATTCCGGCGCGCGGCAAGTTCACCATCTTCGACCGCTCCTGGTACGGGCGGGTGCTGGTGGAGCGGGTCGAGGGCTTCTGCAGCCCGGCCGACTGGATGCGCGCCTATGGCGAGATCAACGACTTCGAGGAGCAGCTGCGCAACGCCGGGGTGGTGGTGGTCAAGTTCTGGCTGTCCATCGACCAGCAGACCCAGCTTGAGCGTTTCGAGGAGCGCGAGCAGATCCCGTTCAAACGCTACAAGATCACCGAGGAAGACTGGCGCAACCGCGACAAGTGGGACCTCTACAGCGAAGCGGTGGGCGACATGGTCGACCGCACCAGCACCGAGATCGCACCGTGGACGCTGGTGGAGGCCAACGACAAACGCTGGGCACGGGTGAAGGTGCTGCGCACCATCAATGAGGCGCTGGAAGCGGCGTTTGCCCGGCATAAGAAATGAATCAGCGGCAAGTTGCGAGCTTTAAGTTTCAAGTAAAAGCGGCTCGGCGCACGGGCCGCAATTCTTGAAGCTTGAAGCTTGAGGCTTGTAGCTTGCCGCTGGGGGGCAACCATGCCCCCCGGGAATGACCTGATGAATTCTTTTCCCGCAACCCGTCCTCGGCCCGGTGCTGCAACCCCTTAGAATCCAGTTACCCCCACCACGGGCCTGACCGAGGACACCATGCACATCACTTCCGGCCGTTGGCTTTTCGGCCTGCTGCTCGCCCTGTTGACCGCGCTGCTATGGGGCATCTTGCCCATCAAGCTCAAGCAGGTACTGCAAGTGATGGACCCGGTGACCGTCACCTGGTACCGCCTTGCGGTGTCCGGTGGGCTGCTGTTCGCCTGGCTGGCGGCCCGTCGACGCCTGCCGTCGTTCGGCCGGCTGGGCGGCAAGGGCAAACTGCTGATGCTGGTCGCCATCGGCGGGTTGCTGGGCAACTATGTGCTGTACCTGATCGGCCTGAAGCTGCTCAGCCCCGGTACCGCGCAGCTGGTGGTGCAACTGGGGCCGGTATTGTTGCTGGTGGCCAGTGTGTTCGTGTTCAAGGAGCGCTTCAGCATTGGGCAGGGCATTGGCCTGGTGGTGCTGTTGGCGGGCTTCGGGCTGTTCTTCAACCAGCGCCTGGAAGAATTGCTGACCTCGTTGGGGGCCTACACCACCGGGGTGTTGACCATCCTGTTGGCCACCAGCATCTGGGTGTTCTACGCCCTGAGCCAGAAGCAACTGCTGACGGTGTGGGGCTCGCAGCAGGTGATGATGGTGATGTACCTGGGCTGCGCCATGCTGCTGACGCCTTGGGTGCACCCACTGGAGGCCCTGCAGTTGAGCCCATTGCAGGGCTGGCTGCTGCTGGCCTGCTGCCTCAACACGCTGGTGGCCTATGGCGCCTTCGCCGAAGCCCTGGCGCACTGGGAGGCCTCGCGGGTGAGCGCGACGCTGGCGTTGACGCCTTTGGTCACTTTCATTGCGGTGGCGATCGCGGCCTGGGCCTGGCCGGAATACGTGCATGCCGAGGATATCAATGCGCTGGGGTATCTCGGGGCGGTGACGGTGGTGCTGGGGTCGGCGCTGGTGGCGTTGGGGCCATCGTTGGTGGCGGGGTGGAAGGCGCGGCGGGCGCGGGCAGTGCAGGTTCACTGAGCATCGGTGCTGGCTTCATCGCCGGCAAGCCGGCTCCTACAGGGGCTCGCGTTCACTCTGTGGGAGCCGGCTTGCCGGCGATGAAGCCTGCGCGGTCAATCGATCAGCCCTTGCCGCCTGGCGCCAGCATGTTCTCCGGCCTTACCCACTGGTCGAACTGCTCGTTGGTCAGGTACTTCAGCTCCAGTGCCGCCTCGCGCAGGGTCTTGCCTTCGCTGTAGGCCTTCTTGGCGATTTCTGCAGCCTTGTCATAACCGATGTGCGGGTTAAGCGCAGTCACCAGCATCAGCCCGCGCTCCAGGTGCTCGGCCATCTGCTCGGCGTCGGGCTCGATACCGGCCACGCAGTGCTGCTGGAAGTTGCTGCAGCCATCGGCCAGCAGCTCGATCGACTGCAGCAGGTTGTGGATGATCACCGGCTTGAAAACGTTCAACTGCAGGTGCCCCTGGCTTGCGGCAAAGCCGATTGCCGCGTCGTTGCCCAGCACCTGGCAGGCCAGCATCGACAGCGCCTCGCACTGGGTCGGGTTGACCTTGCCCGGCATGATCGAGCTGCCGGGCTCGTTGGCCGGCAGGCGGACTTCGGCCAGCCCCGCGCGCGGGCCGGAACCGAGCAGGCGCAGGTCGTTGGCGATCTTCATCAGCGCCACCGCGAGGGTTTTCAGCGCGCCGGCCAGGCTGGTCAGCGGCTCGTGGCCGGCGAGGGCGGCGAACTTGTTCGGTGCGGTGATGAAAGGCAGGCCGGAGAGGGCTGCAAGCTCCGCGGCGATGGCCTCGGCAAAACCGTGCGGGGCGTTGAGCCCGGTGCCCACCGCCGTACCGCCCTGGGCCAGCTCGCAGACCGCCGGCAGGGTGGCGCGGATGGCGCGCTGGGCATAGTCGAGCTGGGCGACGAAGGCCGAGACTTCCTGGCCGAAAGTGATCGGCGTGGCGTCCATCATGTGCGTGCGGCCGGTCTTGACCAGCTTCTGGTGGCGCGCCGACAGCTCGGCCAGCCCGGATGACAGCTCGGCGATGGCCGGCAGCAGTTTGTGCTGCACGGCCTGGGCGGCGGCGATGTGCATGGCGGTGGGGAAGCAGTCGTTGGAGCTTTGCGAACGGTTGACGTGATCGTTGGGGTGGACCGGCACCTTGCCGCCACGACCTTTGCCGGCCAGCTCGTTGGCGCGCCCGGCGATCACCTCGTTGACGTTCATGTTGCTCTGGGTGCCGCTGCCGGTCTGCCAGACCACCAGCGGGAACTGATCGTCGTGTTTGCCGCCGAGCACTTCGTCGGCGGCCTGCTCGATCAGCCGGGCGATGTCGGCGGGCAGGTCGCCGTTGCGGTCGTTGACCCGCGCCGCGGCTTTCTTGACCAGCGCCAGGGCGTGCAGCACGGCGAGGGGCATGCGTTCCTTGCCGATGGCGAAGTTGATCAGCGAGCGCTGGGTCTGCGCGCCCCAGTAGGCGCCCTCCGGAACTTCCACCGGGCCCAGGCTGTCTGTCTCGATACGGCTCATGCTGCGCTCACTCCTTTGTAGTCCGAATTCGCAGTTTAGGCCCTGATTCGACCAAGCGGTTCCCACGCTTGTCGTAGCCCTTGAGCACTTCGCCATCACAGCGCAGAATGCTCTACTCTGAGGTACCCGCCTCCCTTTCTTGAAGGAAATGCAATGACCCGTCTCCGTGTCCTCTGTGCCGCCGTAGCCCTGGTCTGTGCCAGCGGCCAGGTACTCGCTGCCACCCCCAGCCACAATGCCGCCGCCGAGAAATTCCTGACCCTGGCCAACGCCGACAAGCTGGGCACGCCGGTGTACATGCAGGTCCAGCAGATGTTCGCCCAGCGCTTCGAGCAGACCAAGGCGCCGGCCTCCAAGAAAACCGTGCTCGACAGCTACCAGGCCAAGGCCAACGCCGCCCTGGACAACGCCATCGGCTGGAAGAAGCTCAAGCCGAAGATGGTCGACCTGTACACCGCCACCTTCACCGAAGGCGAGCTGAACGACCTGGTCAAGTTCTACGAGTCGCCGCTGGGCAAGAAAGTCCTGCGCGAAATGCCCAAGGTTACCCAGCAGTCGGCCCAGCTCACCCAACAGAGCCTCGAGCCTGCGGTACCGGTGGTCAACAAGCTGCTCGACGACATGACCAAGGAACTCGACCCGAACGCCGGCAAGGCCCCGGCCAAGAAGTGAGCCCATCGCGATGAGCATGCAGCAACGCATCGAACAGCAACTGGCGCCGCTGGGCACCGCGCACCTTGAAGTGCTCAACGAAAGCCACATGCACAGCCGTGGCCAGGAGACGCACTACAAGGCGGTGCTGGTCAGCGAGCAGTTCGCCGGGCTGAACAGCGTCAAGCGTCACCAGAAGGTCTACTCCACCATGGCTGAGCTGATGGGCGAGATCCATGCCCTGGCCATTCACACCTACACCCCCGAAGAGTGGGCGCAGGTGGGCAGTGCGCCGGCTTCGCCGGTGTGTGCCGGCGGCGGGCACTGAATCCTTTCCGTCGTTCTGGTACACTTCGCGACATTCCCTAGGGGGCCGCTGTGCGGCCCATCGCCGGCAAGCCGGCTCCCACAGGTACGGCGCCTCTCTTGAGGCATGCGCCCGACCTGTGGGAGCCGGCTTGCCGGCGATGGGCTGCGCAGCAGCCCCCTTGTTCTTGTAGACCCCGGTCCGCCCCTTACGAGGGCAACCACCTGGAGATTCAACGCAATGACCCAACCGATCGTCGTGGCGGCGCTGTACAAGTTCGTCACCCTGGAAGACTACCTCGAGCTGCGCGAGCCGCTGCTCAACGCCATGCTGGAAAACGGCGTCAAAGGCACCCTGCTGCTGGCCCATGAAGGCATCAACGGCACCGTGTCGGCTACCCGTGAAGGCATCGACGGGCTGCTGGCCTGGCTGCGCAACGACCCGCGCCTGGTGGACGTTGACCATAAAGAGTCGTACTGCGACGAGCAGCCGTTCTACCGCACCAAGGTCAAGCTCAAGAAAGAGATCGTCACCCTCGGCGTGCCGGGCGTGGACCCGAACAAGGCAGTGGGCACCTACGTCGATCCGAAAGACTGGAACGCCCTGATCAGCGACCCTGAAGTGCTGCTGATCGACACCCGCAACGACTACGAAGTGGCCATCGGCACCTTCAAGGGCGCCATCGACCCGAAGACCGAGACCTTCCGCGAGTTCCCCGAATACATCAAGGCCAACTTCGACCCCAGCAAGCACAAGAAGGTGGCCATGTTCTGCACCGGTGGCATCCGTTGCGAAAAAGCCTCGAGCTACATGCTCAGTGAGGGCTATGAAGCGGTCTATCATCTGAAGGGCGGCATCCTGAAATACTTCGAGGAAGTACCTCAGGAAGAAAGCCTGTGGGACGGCGACTGCTTCGTCTTCGACAATCGGGTCACCGTGCGTCATGACCTGAGCGAGGGCGAGTACGACCAGTGCCACGCTTGCCGCCACCCGGTCGATGCGCAGGACCGCGAGTCCGAGCACTATTCGCCAGGCGTGAGCTGCCCGCATTGCTGGGACAACCTGAGCGAGAAGACCCGGCGCAGCGCCATCGACCGCCAGAAGCAGATCGAGCTGGCCAAGGCGCGCAACCAGCCGCACCCGATCGGTTTCAACTACAAAGCCGAGGCCTGATGCATGTCCGCACGCCTGCTCTATGTGATGGACCCGATGTGCTCCTGGTGCTGGGGCTTCGCCCCGGTGGCCGAAGCGCTGATCGCCCAGGCGCGCGAGGCCGGTGTCAGCACCCGCCTGGTGCCGGGCGGGTTGCGTACCGGCGGCAGCGCCCTGGACGCCTCGACCCGCAAGTACATCCTCGAGCATTGGCAGGCGGTGCATGACGCCACCGGGCAACCGTTCCGTTTTGAAGGCGCGATGCCAGACGGTTTCGTCTACGACACCGAGCCCGCCTGCCGCGCCCTGGTTGCGGCGCGTGAGCTGGACGAGCAGCGCGCCTGGCATCTGCTCAAGCTGATCCAGGCGTCGTTCTACCAGCAGGGCGTGGATGTCACCCGCGCCCCGCAACTGGTCGAGCTGGCCGAACAGGCCGGGTTCGATCGGGAGGCGTTCTCCCTGCGCTTCGCCAGCCACGACACCCGCACCGCCACCACGGCCGATTTCGCCTGGGTGCAGGACCTGGGCATCGCCGGCTTCCCCACGCTGCTGGCCGAGCGCAACGGCCAGCTGGCCCTGCTGACCAACGGCTATCAGCCGCTGCAGAGCCTGCAACCCTTGCTCGGCCGCTGGCTGCAGCAGGCCGTTTGTGCTTGACCTGCCCGGGTCGCCAGACCCGGTACCCGGGAAGCCCCCCGCTGTGCCCGATCGCTTGAGCTGGGCGGAAATCCGCCGCCTGGCCCTGCACCACAAGAAAGCCCTGTGGAGCGCCAACCTGGTGGCCGTGTTCGCCGCCCTGTGCAGTGTGCCGATCCCCTTGCTGCTGCCGCTGCTGGTGGACGAAGTGTTGCTGGGGCATGGCGATGCCGCGCTCAAATGGATGAACCAGCTGCTGCCCAGCAACTGGCAGGTGGCCGCCGGTTATATCGGCCTGATGCTCTGCGCCACGCTGACCCTGCGCCTGGCAGCGCTGGCCTTCAACGTGGTCCAGGCCAAGCTGTTCGCGGGCCTGGCCAAGGATATCGTCTACCGCCTGCGCATCCGCCTGATCGAGCGGCTCAAGCGCATCTCGCTGCAGGAGTATGAAAGCCTGGGCAGCGGCACGGTGACCACGCACCTGGTCACCGACCTGGATACCCTCGACAAGTTCGTCGGCGAAACCCTCAGCCGTTTCCTGGTGGCGGTGCTGACACTCACCGGCACGGCGGCGATCCTGATCTGGATGCACTGGCAGCTGGCGCTGCTGATCCTGCTGTTCAACCCGCTGGTGATCTACTTCACCGTGCAGTTGGGCAAACGCGTCAAGCACCTGAAAAAGCTCGAGAACGACAGCACTGCACGCTTCACCCAGGCGTTGACCGAAACCCTCGATGCCATCCAGGAGATCCGCGCTGGCAACCGCCAGGGCTATTTCCTCGGCCGCCTTGGCCTGCGGGCCCGCGAGGTGCGCGACTACGCCGTCGCTTCGCAGTGGAAAAGCGATGCCAGTGGCCGCGCCAGCGGGCTGTTGTTCCAGTTCGGCATCGATATCTTCCGTGCCGCCGCCATGCTCACCGTGCTGTTCTCCGACCTGTCCATCGGCCAGATGCTGGCGGTGTTCAGCTACCTGTGGTTCATGATCGGCCCGGTGGAGCAATTGCTGAACCTGCAGTACGCCTACTACGCCGCCGGCGGCGCCCTGAGCCGGCTCAACGAGCTGCTGGCGCGCGCTGACGAGCCGCAGTACCCGGCGGCCAGCGACCCGTTCGCCGGGCGTGAGACCGTGGGGATCGAGGTGCGTGACCTGCGTTTTGCCTATGCCGAAGAACCGGTGCTGGACCAGTTGAACCTGTCCATCGCCCCGGGTGAGAAGGTGGCGATCGTCGGTGCCAGTGGTGGTGGCAAGAGCACCCTGGTGCAACTGTTGCTGGGGCTGTACAGCGCCCAGGCTGGGACCATCCGTTTTGGTGGTGCCAGCCTGCAGGAGATCGGCCTGGAGACCCTGCGCGAGCACGTTGCGGTGGTGCTGCAGCACCCGTCGCTGTTCAACGACAGCGTACGTGCCAACCTGACCATGGGCCGCGACTGCAGCGACGACGCCTGCTGGCACGCGCTGCGTATCGCTCAGCTGGATGCCACCATCGCGGCACTCCCTCAGGGCCTGGACAGCGTGGTCGGCCGCTCCGGGGTACGCCTGTCCGGCGGCCAGCGTCAGCGCCTGGCGATTGCGCGCATGGTGCTGGCCGAGCCCAAGGTGGTGATTCTCGACGAGGCCACCTCGGCGCTGGATGCCGCCACCGAGTACAACCTGCACCAGGCTCTGGCGCGTTTCCTCAGCGGACGCACCACGCTGATCATCGCCCATCGACTGTCGGCGGTGAAACAGGCCGACCGGGTGCTGGTGTTCGACGGCGGGCATGTGGCCGAGGACGGCGACCACCAGCAACTGATCGCCGAAGGTGGCTTGTACGCCAAGCTGTACGGGCATCTGCAGCAGACCTGAAAAAACAGCCGCAAGTGGCAAGCCTCAAGCGGCAAGATAAACGCGTGCGCTTTTTCTTGTCGCTTGAGGCTTGTCGCTTGTCGCTGCTTCATGGCAAATGGCCTACGCTGTGCTGTGTCTAGGTCGATTCGTGCCTTATCTGCCGCCGTGACAGGGACTACATGAAGGGAAATCGGACTCTCGAAGCGCCAAGGCTGCTGGGCATCATCTGGCCTTTCGTTGCCGTTGTGGTTTTCCAGGTGCTGCTGGGCAGCCTCAGCCTCTATGCGTTGTCCTCGGTACGTGCCTACGTGGCGGGGGAAAGCCTGTGGTCCAAGGCGCAGAAAGACGCCATCTACTACCTGAGCCTGTATGCCGACGACCGGCATCCGCTGACCTACCAGCGCTATCGTCAGGCCATTCTGGTGCCCCAGGGCGACCACAACCTGCGCCTGGCGCTCGACCGGCCGGAGCCAGACATCGAGGCCGCGCGCAAGGGCATCCTGCAGGGCGGCAACCACCCGGACGATGTCGCCCGGATCATCTGGTTTTACCGCAACTTTCGCAACATCAGCTACATGCAGACCGCCATCGACTACTGGGATATCGGCGACGACTACTTGCGCCAGCTCGATGTGCTGGCCGGCGAAATGCGCGAGGGCTTTGTCGGCGGTGCTGTCGACGCCGGCCAGGTGGCGCAATGGAAGGCCCGCATCGTCGCCATCAACGACGGCGTGACCCCGGCGGCCAAGGCCTTCAGCGATGCCCTGGGCGAGGGCTCGCGGGCGCTGCTCAAAGTGCTGATGCTCACCAACCTGATCACTGCGCTGTTCCTCATCGCCATGGCCTGGCTGCGCTCAAGCAAGCTGCTGGCCCAGCGCCAGGCGTTCGCCAGTGCCTTGCAGGAAGAGCGGGAGCGGGCGCAGGTCACCCTCGAGTCGATCGGCGATGCGGTGATCACCACCGACGTCGATGGCTGCATCACCTTCATGAATCCCGCTGCCGAGCAACTGACTCACTGGCAGGCCGCCCAGGCCGAGGGTCTGCCACTGGCGGCGTTGTTCAGCCTGCTCGACGAGAACGCCGAGAAGGACAGCCGGACCCTGGTCGAGCAGGTGCTCAGCGGCAGCCTCAAGGGCAGCGACGAGCATGCTCGGTTGATCCAGCGCCTGGATGGCAGCACGGTCTCCATCAACCTGGTGGGTTCGCCGATACTCACCGACGGCCAGGTCAGCGGCATCGTCGTGGTGCTCCACGACATGACCCAGGAGCGTCAATACATCGCCAACCTGTCATGGCAGGCGACCCATGACGCCCTCACCGGGCTGGCCAACCGCCGCGAATTCGAATATCGCCTGGAGCAGGCGCTCAACACCCTGATGCGCCAGGCGGGGCGCCACTCGTTGATGTTCCTCGATCTCGACCAGTTCAAGCTGGTCAACGACACCTCTGGCCATGCCGCCGGCGACGAGTTGCTGCGGCATATCTGTGCGGTGCTTCAGTCGGGTCTGCGCGAGGGTGACACCCTGGCGCGCCTGGGCGGCGACGAATTCGGCGTGCTGCTGGAGAACTGCCCGCCGGAGCAGGCCGAGCGCATTGCCGAGCAGTTGCGCCAGGTGGTGCAGAGCCTGCATTTCGTGTGGAAGGGCCGGCCATTCGTCACCACCGTGAGTATTGGCCTGGTGCATATCGCCCAGGCGCCGAGCACCCTGGAGGCGTCGCTGCGGGCTGCCGACATGGCCTGCTACATGGCCAAGGAGAAAGGCCGCAACCGGGTCCAGGTGTATCACGCCGACGACAGCGAGCTGTCCATGCGCTTTGGCGAGATGGCCTGGATCCAGCGCCTGCATGTGGCCCTGGAGGAGAACCGCTTCTGCCTGTACGCCCAGGAAATCGCCCCCCTGCAAGGGCAGGAAGGCCCCGGCCATATCGAGATCCTGCTGCGTCTGCACGATGAAAGTGGCCGCACCATCCTGCCCAACAGCTTCATCCCGGCGGCCGAGCGTTACGGGTTGATGACGGCCCTCGATCGCTGGGTGGTGCGCAGTGTGTTCCAGGTGATCCGCCAATGCCTGGACGAGGGGCGCGAAGGGCCGTTGGCCCTGTGCGCGATCAACCTGTCGGGGGCGAGCATCGGTGACGACAACTTCCTCGAATACCTGCAACGGCTGTTTGGCGAGTTCGATATCCCGCCACGGCTCATCTGTTTTGAAATAACCGAGACCAGCGCAATTGCCAATCTTGGGAGCGCGATTCGATTCATCAATGAATTGAAAGGGCTGGGCTGCAAGTTCTCCCTCGATGACTTCTGCGCCGGGATGTCGTCATTCGCCTATTTGAAACATTTGCCAGTAGACTTCCTGAAGATCGACGGAAGTTTTGTCAAAGACATGCTCGACGATCCGATCAATCGGGCTATGGTTGAGGTGATCAATCACATCGGTCATGTGATGGGCAAGCGCACCATCGCCGAGTTCGTCGAGACGCCGTTGATCGAACAGGCTTTGCAGGAAATCGGCGTGGATTACGCCCAGGGTTATCTCATCGAGCGGCCGCAGGTGTTCACCTGCGACAGCCTGCAGCGCCAACGGATTGCCGCGAGACCCCTGTTGCACCGGGCGCCGGGGACCTTTCGCTGAATACAGCCCGGGAATCACAGGGAATCAAGGAGCTGACAGTGATTGATTCATTCATAAGGATCGGCCCCTTGATGGATCCGGCCAGTTATCCGGATTGGGCCCAGCAACTGATCGAGGATTGCCGCGAAAGCAAGCGCAGGGTGGTCGAGCACGAGTTCTACCAGCGCCTGCGCGACGGTCAGCTGCGCCCGGCGACCGTGCGCCAGTACCTGATCGGCGGTTGGCCGGTGGTCGAGCAGTTCTCGCTGTACATGGCTCACAACCTCACCAAGACCCGCTACGGGCGCCACGCCGGTGAAGACATGGCGCGGCGCTGGCTGATGCGCAATATCCGCGTCGAACTCAACCATGCCGACTACTGGGTGCACTGGTGCCAGGCCCACGGTATTCACCTGCACGAGTTGCAGGCGCAGGAAGTGCCGCCAGAGCTCAACGGCCTCAACGACTGGTGCTGGCGGGTCTGCGCCACCGAGTCACTGGCCATCGCCATGGCCGCCACCAACTACGCCATCGAAGGTGCCACGGGCGAGTGGTCGGCGGTGGTCTGCGCGAATGACACTTACGCCCAAGGTTTCCCCGATGAAACCCGCAAGCGCGCGATGAAGTGGCTGAAGATGCACGCCCAGTACGATGATGCGCACCCGTGGGAAGCGCTGGAGATCATCTGCACCCTGGCGGGAGAGAACCCGACGCTGGGGTTGCGCACCGAACTGCGCCGGGCGATCTGCAAGAGCTACGATTGCATGTTCCTGTTCCTGGAGCGTTGCATGCAGCTGGAAGGGCGCCAGCAAGGGCGTATGCGCCCGGCCTTGGCGGCGGGCTGAGGATCGTTGTTGGGTTTGCGGGCCTAATCGCCGGCAATCCAGGGTTTATTGCGCGTTCAGCGCTTGGCCGTTCACTTCCTTGCTATCCGGCCCCATCAGGTACAGATACACCGGCATGATCTCTTCGGGCAGCGGATTGTTCTGCGGGTTTTCGCTTGGGTAGGCCTGTGCCCGCATCGCCGTGCGCGTGGCGCCCGGGTTGATGCTGTTGGCGCGTACCGGCGCCACGCCTTCCAGCTCGTCGGCCAGGGTTTGCATCAGCCCTTCGGTGGCGAACTTCGACACGCCATAGGCGCCCCAGTAGGCCCGGCCCTTGCGCCCGACGCTGCTGGAGGTGAACACCACCGAGGCGTCGTCCGACAGCTTGAGCAGCGGCAACAGGGTGCTGGTAAGCATGAAGGTAGCGTTGACGTTGATGTGCATCACCCGCATGAAGTTGTCGCCTGACAGCTGCTCCATCGGCGTGCGCGGGCCGATGATCGAGGCGTTGTTGAGCAGGCCGTCGAGGCGGCCGAACTGCTCCTCGATCATCACTGCCAGTTCGTCGTACTGGTGCGGCAGGGCGGTTTCCAGGTTGAACGGGATGACCGCTGGCTGCGGATGACCGGCGGCTTCGATCTGGTCGTAGACCTCGTTGAGGTTGGCTTCGGTCTTGCCCAGCAGCAGGACCGTGGCGCCCAGGGCGGCATAGGCCTTGGCGGCGGCGGCGCCGATGCCGCGACCGGCGCCGGTGACCAGGATGATCCGGCCTTTGAGCAGGTCGGGGCGGGCGGTGTAGTCGAACATGTGATTTGTCCTTCGGGTTCGGTGATGCGACACAGTCCCTGTGGGAGCGGGTTTACCCGCCTTGCACCGCGGTGGATTCTTCGCGGATAAACCCGCTCCCACAGACAGGCGCTGTCAAGCGGAAATCAGCAGCCGCACAGCGCGCTGTCGATCACCTTGCGCAGCTCCAGCGGGTGGTCCACCACCACGTCGGCGCCCCAGTTGTTGGGGTTGTCCTGTGGATGAATATAGCCATAGCGCACGGCGGCGGTGCGGGTGCCGGCATCGCGGCCAGACTCGATATCGCGCAGGTCGTCGCCGACGAACAGCACGCTGGCCGGGTCCAGGTTCAGTGTCTTGCAGGCGAGGATCATCGGCTCCGGGTCGGGCTTGCTGTTCTTCACGTGCTCGGGGCAGATCAGCAGCGCCGAGCGCTCGGCCAGGCCCAGGCGCTGCATGATCGGCTCGGCGAAACGCACCGGCTTGTTGGTGACCACGCCCCACAGCAGGTTGCCGCGCTCGATGTCGGCCAAAAGCTCGGCCATGCCGTCAAACAGCTTGCTGTGCACCGCGCAGTCGCGCTGGTAGCGCTCGAGGAACTCCTGGCGCAGGGCCTCGAAGCCATCGGCGTCCGGGTCCATGGCGAAGGTCGCGGCAACCATGGCGCGGGCGCCGCCGGAAATCTCGTCGCGGATGCGCGCGTCGTCGATGGCCGGCAGGCCGCGCTCGGCGAGCATCGCCTGGCAGATGGCGATGAAGTCTGGCGCGGTGTCCAGCAGGGTGCCATCCATGTCGAAGAGTACTGCTCGCAGGCGCATGCTCATTCCTCGCGCAGGGTCTGGATCATGTAGTTGACGTCGACATCGTTGTTCAGCTTGTAGTGCTTGGTCAGCGGGTTGTAGGTGAGGCCGATGATGTCCTTCACTTCTAGGCCGGCAGCGCGGCTCCAGGCACCCAGCTCGGAGGGGCGGATGAACTTCTTGAAGTCGTGGGTGCCGCGCGGCAGCATCTTGAGGATGTACTCGGCGCCGACGATGGCCAGCAGGTAGGCCTTGGGGTTGCGGTTGATGGTCGAGAAGAACACCTGGCCACCGGGCTTGACCATGCGGTAGCAGGCGCGGATCACCGAGGACGGGTCAGGCACATGCTCGAGCATTTCAAGGCAGGTGACCACGTCGAACTGCTGGGGCATTTCCTCGGCCAGGGCTTCGGCGGTGATCTGCCGGTATTCGACTTCGACGCCGGACTCCAGCTGGTGCAACTGGGCCACCGCCAGCGGTGCCTCGCCCATGTCGATGCCGGTGACGGTGGCGCCGCGCTGGGCCATCGCTTCACTGAGGATGCCGCCGCCGCAGCCGACGTCGAGCACTTTCTTGCCGGCCAGGCTGACCCGCTCGTCGATCCAGTTGACGCGCAACGGGTTGATGTCGTGCAGGGGCTTGAACTCGCTTTCGCGGTCCCACCAGCGGTGGGCCAGGGCTTCGAACTTGGCGATTTCGGCGTGGTCGACGTTGCTCATCTGAACAGTCCTCTGAAACTTCGATAAAGAGTGTCACGGGGCGGCAGCCGTGGCTGCCGGCCAGTCATTCGTTGTGCCCGCCGATGCGGGCTCCCCAGGCGCGAGCCGTGGCGGCCAGGGCCTGCTCGTCCATCCGCGTCAGGCGGCGGTCCTGCACCAGGGGGTGGCCAGCGACCCAGACGTCCTTGACGCAGTCGCGGCCGGTGGCGTAGATCAGTTGCGAAACCGGGTCGTGCACGGGTTGCTGGGCCAGGCCGGACAGGTCGAACACGGCCAGGTCGGCGGCCTTGCCCGGCTCCAGTGAGCCGGTCACGTCCTCAAGGCCCAGCGCCCGGGCGCCATTGAGCGTGGCCATGCGCAGTGCCCGGTGGGCATCCAGGGCGGTGGCGCTGCCGGCGACGGCCTTGGCCAGCAGGGCGGCGGTGCGGGTTTCGCCGAGCAGGTCGAGGTCGTTGTTGCTGGCTGCGCCATCGGTACCGACGGCCACGTTCACGCCGGCCTGCCACAGGCGCTCCACCGGGCAGAAGCCACTGGCCAGCTTGAGGTTGGATTCCGGGCAGTGGACCACGCTGGTGTTGCTTTCTACCAGCAGCGCCAAGTCCTCGTCGCTGACCTGGGTCATGTGCACCGCCTGCAGGTTGGGGCCGAGCAGGCCCAGGCGAGCAAGGCGCGCCAGCGGGCGCTCGCCGGTGTCGTTAAGCGCCTGCTCGACTTCGCTGGCGGTCTCGTGGATGTGCATGTGCAGCGGCGCGTCGAGCTGGTCGGCGATGATGCGGATCTTTTCCAGGTTCTGATCACTGACCGTGTAGGGCGCGTGCGGGCCGAGGGCGATGCTGATGCGCGGGTGGTGGCGCAGGTCGCCGAACAGCTCGATGGCCAGCTGCAGGCCTTCTTCCGGGGTGCGTGCGCCTGGGATCGGGAAGTCCAGCAGGGGCACGGCGATCTGTGCGCGGATGCCACTGCGGTGCACGCGGTCACAGGCTTCGCGGGGGAAGAAATACATGTCGGCGAAGCAGGTGATGCCGCCCTTGAGCTGCTCGGCGATGGCCAGGTCGGTGCCGTCGCGCACGAATGCTTCGTCGACCCAGCGCCCCTCGGCCGGCCAGATGTGCTCCTGGAGCCAGGTCATCAACGGCAGGTCGTCGGCCAGCCCGCGGAACAGGCTCATGGCGGCATGGCCGTGGGCGTTGACCAGCCCGGGGCTGAGCAGGCAGTCGGGCAGCTCGCGCACCTCGTTTGCCCGGGGTGCCCGCTCGCGCGGCCCGAGCCAGGCGATCAGGCCGTCGCGGATACCCAGCGCGTGCCCCGTCAGTACCACCCCCGCCGGCTCCACGGGCACCAGCCATTGCGGTACGAGCAGCAGGTCGAGAGGGGGAGTGGCGGTGGGCATGCGCGGCATATACCTGGGTCGGTTCGGCGAAACGCGCAGTATACCCGAGCGTCCGGGGCTGAGGGTCGCTATAATCGCCGGCTTTTGATGCCAGGGCGACGGGGAGAGGCGATGCGCGAGCAACTTTTGGCGGCGGAGACGGTGACGGGCATCCAGTGGCGCGACGGCGCGTTGCACCTGCTCGACCAGCGCCTGCTGCCGCTCGAGCAGCACTGGCTGGCCTGCACCGACGTTGCGGCGGTGGTCGAGGCGATCGGCGACATGGCCGTGCGCGGCGCTTCGGCAATCGGCATCTGCGCCGCCTACGGGCTGGTGCTGGCGTTGCGTCAGCGGCTGGCGGAAGGCGACGGCTGGGAAGAGGCCCTGGAAGAAGACTTCATGATGCTGGGCGAGGCGCGCCCGACGCCGGCCAACCTGTTCTGGGCGCTTAACCGAATGCGCGAACGCCTGCAGCGCATTCGCCCTGAAGAGGACGTGCTGGCGGCGTTGGAGGCCGAGGCGATCGCCATCCATGAAAGCGATCGGGAGGCCAACCTGACCATGGCCCAGTTCGGTGTCGAGCAGATCCGCAAGCACCAGGGCAGCGAGCAGGTGCTGCTGACCCATGGCAATGCCGGGGCGCTGGCCAGCGGTGGTTTCGGTACCGCGCTGGGGGTGATCCGGGCCGCGGCGCTGGAAGGCATGGTCGAGCGGGTCTACGCCTGTGAGTCGCGCCCGTGGTTGCAGGGCTCGCGCCTGACAGCCTGGGAGCTGGCCGCCGATGGCGTGCCGGTGACGGTGATCGCCGATTCTGCCGCCGGGCACCTGATGAAGGTCAAGGGCATCACCTGGGTGGTGGTCGGTGCCGACTGTATCGCTGCCAATGGCGACGTGGCGGCGAAGATCGGCACCTATCAGATGGCGGTCACGGCCATGCACCATGGCTTGCGCTTCATGGTGGTGGCGCCGAGCACCAGCATCGACCTGAACCTGGCCACGGGTGAAGACATCCCGTTGGAAGTGCGCGGTGAAGAAGAGCTGCTGGAGGTGGAAGGCATCCAGGTGACGGCCGATGTCGAGGCCTACAACCCGGTGGTGGATGTCACGCCGGCCGACCTGATCGATGTGATCGTTACCGAAAGAGGCGTGGTCGAGCGCCCGGATACCGCGAAAATCGCCCAGCTGATGTGCCGCAAACGCCTGCATTGAGAGGGTTTCGGTGGCTTTGCCCTCTCCAAATGGATGGGGCTGTTGCGGGGCACGGCGGCATCCTGCCATATCTCCCATGCGCCCAGCCTTTGTGGTAACATCCGGCAGTTTCCAAGGCCGCTCGTTGAGACGGCCTTCATTGCGCAGATCCATGGCACAACTCATTGATTTGTCGTATGTCGTCGCACCCCTATGCGCTGCGGCGGCGAGCTTCGTTCGTCCTTCGAGGGATCAGGCGAAGTTTCACCAGAAAAAGGAATCAGGCTTCTCATGGGCGAACTGGCCAAAGAAATCCTCCCGGTCAATATCGAAGACGAACTGAGACAGTCTTACCTCGACTACGCGATGAGCGTGATTGTCGGGCGAGCGCTGCCCGATGCGCGTGACGGCTTGAAGCCCGTGCATCGTCGCGTTCTGTATGCGATGAGCGAACTGGGCAACGACTGGAACAAGCCGTACAAGAAATCCGCCCGTGTGGTCGGTGACGTGATCGGTAAGTACCACCCCCACGGCGACACTGCCGTGTACGACACCATCGTGCGTATGGCGCAGCCGTTCTCGCTGCGTTACCTGCTGGTCGATGGCCAGGGCAACTTCGGTTCGGTGGACGGCGACAACGCCGCGGCCATGCGATACACCGAAGTGCGCATGTCCAAGCTGGCCCACGAGCTGCTGGCCGACCTGCACAAAGAGACCGTCGACTGGGTGCCCAACTACGACGGCACCGAGCAGATCCCGGCGGTCATGCCGACCCGTATCCCCAACCTGCTGGTCAACGGCTCCAGCGGTATCGCCGTGGGCATGGCCACCAACATTCCGCCGCACAACCTGGGCGAAGTGATCGATGGCTGCCTGGCGCTGATCGACAACTCCGATATCACGGTCGATGAGCTGATGCAGTTCATCCCGGGCCCGGACTTCCCGACGGCCGGCCAGATCAACGGTCGCCAGGGCATCATCGAGGCCTATCGCACCGGCCGTGGCCGCATTTATATGCGCGCCCGCTCCGAGATCGAAGACATCGACAAGGTCGGTGGTCGTCAGCAGATCGTCATCACCGAGCTGCCTTACCAGCTGAACAAGGCGCGTCTGATCGAAAAGATCGCCGAGCTGGTGAAAGAGAAGAAGATCGAAGGCATCACCGAGCTGCGCGACGAGTCCGACAAGGACGGCATGCGCATCGTCATCGAGCTGCGTCGCGGCGAGGTGCCGGAAGTGGTGCTCAACAACCTCTACCAGCAGACTCAGCTGCAGAGCGTGTTCGGCATCAACATCGTTGCCCTGATCGACGGTCGCCCGCGCCTGCTCAACCTCAAGGACCTGCTCGAAGCCTTCGTCCGTCACCGCCGCGAAGTGGTGACCCGGCGTACCGTGTTCGAGCTGCGCAAGGCCCGCGAGCGTGGCCACATCCTTGAAGGCCAGGCTGTCGCACTGTCCAATATCGACCCGGTCATCGCCCTGATCAAGGCTTCGCCGACGCCTTCCGAGGCCAAGGAAGCACTGGTTGCCATGGCCTGGGAATCCAGCGCCGTGCAGGTGATGGTCGAGCGCGCCGGTGCCGAGTCGTGCCGCCCGGAAGACCTGCCGGAGCAATACGGCCTGCGCGAAGGCAAGTACTACCTGTCGCCGGAACAGGCCCAGGCCATTCTCGACCTGCGCCTGCACCGCCTGACTGGCCTGGAGCACGAGAAGCTGCTGGCCGAGTATCAGGAGATTCTCGAGCAGATCGGCGAGCTGATCCGCATCCTCAGCAGCGCCGAGCGCCTGATGGAAGTGATCCGCGAAGAGCTCGAAGCGATTCGCGCCGAGTACGGCGATGCCCGCCGCACCGAGATCCTCAATGCCAGCCACGACCTCAACTACGGCGACATGATCCCGGAAGAAGAGCGCGTGGTGACCATCTCCCACGGTGGTTATGCCAAGACCCAGCCGCTGTCCGCGTACCAGGCCCAGCGCCGTGGTGGCAAGGGCAAGTCGGCTACCGGCGTCAAGGATGAGGACTACGTCGAACACCTGCTGGTCGCCAATAGCCACGCCACCCTGTTGCTGTTCTCCAGCAAGGGCAAGGTGTACTGGAAGAAAACCTACGAAATCCCAGAGGCCTCCCGCGCCGCTCGCGGTCGCCCGCTGGTCAACCTGCTGCCGCTGGAAGAAGGTGAGCGCATCACCGCCATGCTGCAGATCGACCTGGAGGCGCTGCAGCAGCACGCAGATCCTGAGGAAGAGCTGGAGGACAGCGATGACAGCGTGATCGAAGGCGAGCTGGTAGAAGCCGAGGAGATCGACGAGGAAGACGGTGACACGCCAGAGTGGGTTGCCGAAGCGACTGGCGCCTACATCTTCATGGCCACCGCCTCCGGTACCGTCAAGAAGACCCCGCTGGTGCAGTTCGCCCGTCCGCGCTCCAATGGCCTGATCGCCCTGAAGCTCAAAGAGGGTGACACCCTGATCGCCGCGGCCATCACCGACGGCGCCAAGGAAGTCATGATGTTCTCCGACGCCGGCAAGGTGATCCGTTTCGCCGAGAGCGTCGTGCGTGAAATGGGCCGTACCGCCCGTGGCGTGCGTGGCATGAAGCTGGGCAAAGGGCAGCAGATCATCTCGATGCTGATCCCGGAGTCCGGCGCGCAGATCCTCACCGCCTCCGAGCGTGGCTTCGGCAAGCGTACCCCGCTGTCCAAGTTCCCGCGTCGCGGCCGTGGTGGCCAGGGCGTGATCGCCATGGGTACCAAGGGGCGCAACGGCCTGCTGGTCGGCGCTATCCAGGTGCAGGAAGGCGAAGAGATCATGCTGATCTCCGACCAGGGCACACTGGTGCGCACGCGGGTTGGCGAGGTGTCCAGCCTGAGCCGTAACACCCAGGGTGTGACGCTGATCAAGCTGGCTGCCGACGAGACGCTGGTGGGCCTGGAGCGTATCCAGGAGCCGTCCGAGGACGAACTCGATGATGTAATCGAGACGGACGAGGAGGGCGCACCGCTCGACGCGGTGGATGCCGCTGACGAGGACAGCGCCGGCGCTGAAGAGGCGCCGCAAGAGTAAGCAAGTGCAACAACCCGAACGGGGCGACCAAGGTCGCCCCGTTTGACTGATTAGCGTCGGCAGCGTCCTGAAGGGCGGTGCAATACCCTGAGGGAGCGGGTTTACCCGCGAAAGCGCCGCCGCGGTGCAAGCCCCGGCCATGCCGGGGTTCGCGGGTGAGCCCGCTCCCACAGGGGTCTGTGCAGTATCGAAGATTGCAGATTTGTACTATTTGGCAGAGCGAGAGTGGATGTGAGCAAACGAGCCTTTAACTTCTGCGCAGGCCCCGCCGCGCTTCCTGATGCCGTCCTGCAGCGTGCCCAGGCAGAAATGCTGGACTGGCGCGGCAAGGGTCTGTCGGTAATGGAAATGAGCCATCGCAGCGACGACTACGTGGCCATCGCCGAGAAGGCCGAGCAGGACCTGCGTGACCTGCTGTCCGTCCCCTCCAACTACAAGGTGCTGTTCCTGCAGGGTGGCGCCAGCCAGCAGTTCGCCGAGATCCCGCTGAACCTGCTGCCGGAAAACGGCACTGCGGACTATGTCGAGACCGGTATCTGGTCGAAAAAGGCCATCGAGGAAGCGCGTCGTTTCGGCAACGTCAACGTCGCCGCCAGCGCCAAGCCCTACGACTACCTGGCCATCCCGGGCCAGAACGAGTGGCAGCTGAGCAAGAACGCCGCCTACCTGCACTACGCCTCCAACGAGACTATCGGTGGCCTGCAGTTCGACTGGGTGCCCGAGGCCGGTGACGTGCCGCTGGTGGTCGACATGTCCTCCGACATCCTCTCGCGCCCGATCGATGTGTCGCAGTTCGGCCTGATCTACGCCGGCGCGCAGAAGAACATCGGTCCGAGCGGCCTGGTGGTGGTAATCGTGCGTGAAGACCTGTTGGGGCGTGCCCGCAGCAGCTGCCCGACCATGCTCGACTACAAGGTTTCGGCCGACAACGGCTCGATGTACAACACCCCGGCCACCTATTCCTGGTACCTCTCGGGCCTGGTGTTCGAGTGGCTCAAGGAGCAGGGCGGCGTCGAGGCCATGGAGCAGCGTAACCGGGCGAAGAAGGACCGTCTCTACGGTTTCATCGACGCCAGCGAGTTCTACACCAACCCGATCAGCGTCAATGCCCGTTCGTGGATGAACGTGCCGTTCCGCCTGGCCGACGAACGTCTGGACAAGGCTTTCCTGGCCGGCGCCGACGCCCGTGGCTTGCTGAACCTCAAAGGCCACCGCTCGGTTGGCGGCATGCGCGCCTCGATCTACAACGCCCTGGGCCTGGAAGCGGTCGAGGCGCTGGTGGGTTACATGGCTGAATTCGAGAAGGAGCACGGCTGATGTCCGAACAGGAACTCAAGGCCCTGCGCGTACGCATCGACAGCCTCGACGAGAAGATCCTCGAGCTGATCAGCGACCGCGCGCGCTGCGCCGAAGAAGTGGCGCGGGTCAAGACCGCCTCGCTGGCCGAAGGCGAGAAGCCGGTGTTCTATCGCCCTGAGCGCGAAGCTGCCGTGCTCAAGCGCGTGATGGAGCGCAACAAGGGCCCGCTGGGCAACGAAGAGATGGCGCGGTTGTTCCGCGAGATCATGTCGTCGTGCCTGGCGCTTGAAGAGCCGTTGAAGATCGCCTACCTCGGCCCCGAGGGGACCTTCACCCAGGCCGCGGCCATGAAGCACTTCGGCCATGCCGTGGTCAGTCGCCCGATGGCGGCCATCGACGAAGTGTTCCGCGAAGTGGCGGCCGGTGCCGTCAACTTCGGCGTGGTGCCAGTGGAGAACTCCACTGAAGGTGCGGTCAGCCATACCCTGGACAGCTTCCTCGAGCACGACATGGTGATTTGCGGTGAGGTCGAGCTGCGCATCCACCATCACCTGCTGGTGGGCGAAAACACCAAGACCGACAGCATCACCCGCATCTACTCCCACGCCCAGTCGCTGGCCCAGTGCCGCAAGTGGCTGGACGCGCATTACCCGAATGTCGAGCGCGTCGCGGTTTCGAGCAACGCCGAGGCGGCCAAGCGGGTCAAGGGTGAGTGGAACTCGGCGGCGATCGCCGGCGACATGGCGGCGAACCTGTATGGCCTGACCCGCCTGGCCGAGAAGATCGAGGATCGCCCGGACAACTCCACGCGCTTCCTGATGATCGGTAACCAGGAAGTGCCGCCGACCGGCGACGACAAGACGTCGATCATCGTTTCCATGAGCAACAAGCCGGGCGCGCTGCACGAGCTGCTGGTGCCCTTCCATGAGAACGGCATCGACCTGACGCGCATCGAGACCCGTCCGTCGCGCAGTGGCAAGTGGACCTACGTGTTCTTCATCGACTTCGTCGGCCATCACCGCGACCCGCTGATCAAGGCGGTGCTCGAGCAGATCAGCCAGGAGGCTGTGGCGCTGAAGGTGTTGGGCTCTTATCCGAAAGCGGTGCTTTGATCGATTTTGCTGGGGCCGCTTTACGGCCCATCGCCGGCAAGCCGGCTCCCACCAGGAGCAGTGTGTCGCCGGCCCTGTGGGAGCTGGCTTGCCAGCGATGGGTTGCGCAGCAGCCCCCTGCGGTCTCACTGACTGGCATGTTTTTGAACAGGGTTCGCGCTCGTGGTTAATGCTGTAACAAATAATCCCGTTCCACTGATCAACCGCCTGGTCGTCGTCGGCCTCGGCCTGATCGGTGGCTCTTTCGCCAAAGGCCTGCGCGAGAGCGGCCTGTGCCGCGAAGTGGTCGGTGTCGATCTGGATGCCGAATCGCGCAAGCAGGCGGTGGTGCTGGGTGTGGTCGATCGCTGTGAAGCCGACCTGGCTGCGGCCTGTGTCGGTGCCGACGTGATCCAGCTGGCCGTGCCGATCCTGGCCATGGAGAAGGTTCTGGCGCGCCTAGCGCAGCTTGACCTTGGCGATGCGGTCATCACCGATGTCGGCAGCGCCAAGGGCAATGTGGTGCGCGCCGCCCGTGAGGCCTTCGCCGCAGGCCTATCGCACTTTGTCCCGGGGCACCCGATCGCCGGTTCCGAGCAGAGCGGGGTGGAGGCTTCCAATTCCGCGCTGTTCCGCCGGCACAAGGTCATTCTCACGCCATTGGCTGAAACCGACCCCGCTGCCCTGGCCTTGGTTGATCGGCTGTGGCGCGCGCTGGACGCCGATGTCGAGCACATGCCGGTGGAGCGCCACGACGAAGTGCTGGCTGCCACCAGTCACCTGCCACACCTGCTGGCATTCGGCCTGGTCGACTCGCTGGCCAAGCGCAATGAAAACCTGGACATCTTCCGGTACGCTGCGGGGGGCTTCCGCGATTTCACGAGAATCGCCGGCAGCGACCCGATCATGTGGCATGACATCTTCCTCGCCAACCGGGAAGCGGTCCTGCGTACTCTCGATACATTTCGCAGCGACCTCGACGCCTTGCGCGACGCGGTCGATGCTGGAGACGGGCACCAACTGCTGGGTGTGTTCACCCGCGCCCGGGTTGCCCGCGAGCATTTCAGTAAAATCCTTGCCCGCCGGGCCTATGTGGACGCTATGAACGCCAACGACCTGATTTTCCTGGCCCAACCTGGTGGCCGCGTATCCGGACGGATTCGCGTACCGGGCGACAAATCGATTTCCCACCGTTCGATCATGCTCGGCTCCCTGGCCGAAGGCACCACCGAAGTCGAAGGCTTCCTCGAAGGTGAAGATGCGCTTGCCACCCTGCAGGCGTTCCGTGACATGGGTGTGGTCATCGAGGGCCCGCAACATGGCCGCGTGACCATTCACGGTGTCGGGCTGCATGGCCTGAAGCCGCCGCCTGGCCCGCTCTATGTCGGTAACTCCGGCACCTCGATGCGCCTGCTCTCGGGCCTGCTGGCCGGCCAGCCGTTCGACGTGACCATGACCGGCGACGCCTCGCTGTCCAAGCGCCCGATGAACCGCGTGGCCAACCCGCTGCGAGAAATGGGCGCAGTGGTCGAAACCGGCCCGGAAGGGCGTCCGCCGCTGACCATCCGTGGTGGCGCCAAGCTCAAGGCCCTGACCTACACGCTGCCGATGGCCAGTGCCCAGGTTAAGTCCTGCCTGCTGCTGGCGGGCCTGTACGCCGAAGGCACCACCACTGTTACCGAGCCGGCCCCGACCCGTGACCACACCGAGCGCATGCTGCGTGGCTTCGGCTACTCGGTTGCGTCGAATGGCCCGGTCGCCTCGCTGCAGTCCGGCGGCAAGCTCACCGCGACCCGTATCGAAGTGCCGGCGGACATTTCTTCCGCAGCGTTCTTCCTGGTGGCCGCTTCGATCGCCGAAGGTTCCGAGCTGGTCCTGGAGCATGTCGGCATCAACCCCACTCGTACCGGTGTGATCGACATCCTGCGCCTGATGGGCGGCGACATCACCCTGGAGAACCAGCGTGAAGTCGGCGGCGAGCCGGTGGCCGACCTGCGTGTGCGTGGCGCCAAGCTCAAGGGTATCGACATCCCTGAAGAGCTTGTACCGCTGGCCATCGACGAGTTCCCGGTGCTGTTCGTCGCTGCTGCCTGCGCCGAAGGGCGTACCGTGTTGCGCGGTGCCGAAGAACTGCGGGTCAAGGAATCGGATCGCATCCAGGTGATGGCCGATGGCCTGATCACCCTGGGCGTGAAGTGCGAGCCTACCCCTGACGGCATCATCATCGATGGCGGCCAGATCGGCGGCGGTGAAGTGCACGGTCACGGTGACCACCGTATCGCCATGGCTTTCAGCGTCGCATCGCTGCGCGCCACTGCACCGATCGTCATCCATGACTGCGCCAACGTCGCCACGTCGTTCCCCAACTTCCTGGCGCTGTGCAAGGAAGTCGGTATTCGCGTCGCAGAAGAGGGCAAGTCGTGAATTCGCAAGCGCCGGTCATCACCATCGACGGGCCAAGCGGCTCGGGCAAGGGTACGGTCGCAGGGCTGCTGGCCCGTGAGCTGGGCTGGCGTCTGCTCGACTCCGGCGCGTTGTATCGCCTGCTGGCATTCAATGCCAGCAACCACGGTGTCGACCTGACCAACGAAGAGCTGCTCAAGGCCCTGGCGGCTCATCTGGACGTGCAGTTCATCGCTGCCGAGCCTGGCAAGTTGCAGCAGATCATTCTCGAGGGTGAAGATGTCAGCAATGTCATCCGCACCGAAACGGTTGGTGCTGGTGCCTCGATGGTCGCCTCGCTGCCGGCCGTGCGTGAGGCGCTGCTGCAGCGCCAGCGGGCTTTCCGCGAGGCGCCCGGGCTGATCGCTGATGGCCGTGACATGGGTACCGTGGTGTTCCCGGACGCGCCGTTGAAGGTGTTCCTCACCGCCAGTGCCGAAGAGCGTGCCCGTCGCCGTTACCTGCAGTTGAAGGGCAAGGGCGAAGATGTTAGTCTGTCGAGTCTGCTAGATGAGATCCGAGCGCGTGATGAGCGCGACACCCAGCGCGCAGTGGCCCCGCTCAAACCGGCGGCCGATGCGATCCAGCTGGATTCCACGGAGTTGTCCATCGAGCAGGTGCTGCAACGCATCAGAAGCGAGCTCGCCCTACGCGACTTGGTCTGATGGAGAGGAGAGCGGGCAGGGGCACCAGTCAACGTCCTGTCAGCACTTCTTAACTTAACGAAACCCACATTGTCTGGAATGTGGCTATGGGCGTCTTTTTCGCCCGAATCTACAGGAATTAAAATGAGCGAAAGCTTTGCAGAACTCTTTGAAGAAAGCCTGAAAACCCTCAATCTTCAGCCGGGTGCCATCATCACCGGTATCGTTGTCGACATCGACGGCGACTGGGTTACCGTACACGCTGGCCTGAAGTCCGAGGGTGTCATCCCGCTCGAGCAGTTCTACAACGAAGCTGGCGAACTGACCATCAAGGTCGGTGACGAAGTTCACGTTGCGCTGGATGCGGTCGAAGACGGCTTTGGCGAAACCAAGCTGTCCCGTGAAAAAGCCAAGCGCGCTGAGTGCTGGATTGTTCTGGAAGCTGCTTTCGCTGCTGAAGAAGTGGTCAAGGGCGTTATCAACGGTAAGGTTAAAGGCGGCTTCACTGTCGACGTTAACGGCATCCGTGCGTTCCTGCCGGGCTCCCTGGTTGATGTCCGCCCAGTGCGCGACACCACCCACCTCGAAGGCAAAGAGCTGGAATTCAAGGTCATCAAGCTGGACCAGAAGCGCAACAACGTTGTCGTTTCCCGTCGTAGCGTCCTGGAAGCCGAAAACAGCGCCGAGCGCGAAGCTCTGCTGGAATCGCTGCAGGAAGGCCAGCAGGTCAAAGGTATCGTCAAGAACCTCACCGACTACGGTGCGTTCGTTGACCTGGGCGGCGTCGATGGTCTGCTGCACATCACCGACATGGCCTGGAAGCGTATCAAGCACCCGTCCGAGATCGTCAACGTTGGCGACGAGATCGACGTCAAGGTCCTGAAGTACGATCGCGAGCGCAACCGCGTTTCGCTGGGTCTGAAGCAACTGGGTGAAGACCCATGGGTTGCTATCAAAGCCCGTTACCCAGAGAGCACTCGCGTCACTGCTCGCGTTACCAACCTGACCGACTACGGCTGCTTCGCTGAGCTGGAAGAAGGCGTTGAAGGTCTGGTACACGTTTCCGAAATGGACTGGACCAACAAGAACATCCACCCGTCGAAAGTCGTTCAGGTTGGCGACGAAGTGGAAGTCATGGTTCTGGACATCGACGAAGAGCGTCGTCGTATCTCCCTGGGCATCAAGCAGTGCAAGTCCAACCCATGGGAAGACTTCTCCGGCCAGTTCAACAAGGGTGACAAGATCACCGGTACCATCAAGTCGATCACCGACTTCGGTATCTTCATCGGCCTGGACGGCGGCATCGACGGTCTGGTTCACCTGTCCGACATCTCCTGGAACGAAGCTGGCGAAGAAGCCGTGCGTCGCTTCAAGAAGGGCGACGAGCTGGAAACCGTCATCCTGTCGGTTGATCCAGAGCGCGAGCGCATCTCCCTGGGCATCAAGCAGCTGGAAGACGATCCGTTCTCCAACTTCGTTTCGATCAACGACAAGGGCGCTATCGTCAAAGGTATCGTCAAGGAAGTTGACGCCAAGGGCGCTATCGTGACCCTGGCCGACGACATCGAAGCTACTCTGAAAGCTTCCGAAATCAGCCGTGACCGCGTTGAAGACGCTCGTAACGTGCTGAAGGAAGGCGAAGAGATCGAAGCCAAGATCATCAGCGTCGACCGTAAGTCCCGCGTCATCAGCCTGTCCATCAAATCGAAGGACGATGCTGAAGAGCGCGAAGCCATCCAGAGCCTGAAAAACGCTCCGGAAGCGGCTGCCGATACCACCATGGCTGCGCTGCTGCGCGAAGCAATGGCCAAGCAGAACTGAGTTCTGTTTGATCGGTAAGAAAAAGGGCGACTTCGGTCGCCCTTTTTCATGCCTGCAATTCAGCTGCACCCGCCCTGGGTTATCGGTAATCGCCGTTCAGTCGGTTTGTAGCCTTATCTTGAATTTTTTCTTTTAGTCAAGAACTACCCTGTTCAAATCTGCTGGAGCGTGCTACAAACTGATTAAGCAATGATCTAGCTGCTTGATAACGAAGGGAAAAATATGACGAAGTCGGAGCTGATCGAACGTATTGTCACCCATCAGGGGCTGCTCTCGTCCAAGGACGTCGAGTTGGCCATCAAGACCATGCTTGAGCAGATGTCGCAGTGCCTGGCGACCGGGGATCGCATCGAGATTCGCGGCTTCGGCAGCTTCTCTTTGCACTACCGCGCTCCGCGGGTGGGCCGCAACCCCAAGACTGGCCAGTCGGTCAGCCTCGAAGGCAAATTCGTGCCGCACTTCAAACCGGGCAAAGAGTTGCGGGATCGCGTCAATGAAGACGAGCACGAACCTATCTGAATGCAAGGAACACTCTGATGCGTAACCTCAAGCGGGCTTTGGCGGTGTTGTTCGTGGTGCTGCTCTCGGCGGTGGTGCTGTGCTTCGTATTGGAAAATCAGCAGTCGGTCGCCTTGGTGCTGTTCGGTTGGTCCGCGCCGCAGATGCCGCTTGCTGTGCTGGTGCTGGCTGTGCTGGTGCTGGGGTTGGCGGTAGGCCCTGTTATAGCGGGGTATGGGCTCATGCGTGGCAAGCGCAAGATCCACGCGAGCGGTCGTCGCGAAGCACTAGCTGGTAAGTAAAGACGTTTCCTGTCGATGCCGGAGCCTTGGTGTCATGTGCAAAGGCTGAGCATCTCGCTTGATGGTGCGTTTATCCGTTGAATGCAAACGGCTCCGCCCCATGGTATTCCTTTCCCCCACCTACTATGACGGTAGTCGTGTGGTTGCCGAAGTCTGTCATCGGCCCCATTTCACCTGCGCTCATTGTCTGAAGCGAATAGGCTATTTGGTGCTCAAGCGTGGCATATTGCCATTGCGATGCGTCTGCAGCGTAATGCGCAAGTGACTTAAGGTGGCCATTTGCCATTATGCGGCTGATGCAGGCCTCCAGTGAGGCCGAAGCCCGACGCTGTAGTTAATTTCTGAAATTTTCATATCAGTGTATGCTTGTGCGCTTGGCTGCAGGGTGCATCAGGCGCTATCCGCTCGGCCGCCGCAGGGAGGAGCACCTGGTTGCGATATGACCTGCCAGGCCTGCCTTGATTGTTACTTACGGAACTAGACCTTTTCATGACGCTCGATTTGAATAATGTGCGCCTCGGCATTGTTGGCCTGGGGTATGTGGGGCTGCCGTTGGCTGTCGAGTTCGGCAAGCAGCTTCCGGTAGTCGGCTTCGACATCAGTGCCGCTCGTATTGCTGCGCTACAGGCGGGGCATGACAGCACGCTGGAGGTCGCGGACGAGGATCTTGGTCAGGCCCGACACCTTATCTACACCTCCGAGCTTGAGTTGCTGCGTGATTGCAATGTGTTCATTGTCACCGTGCCAACGCCTATCGACGAGCACAAGAAGCCGGATCTCACCCCGTTGCTGCGCGCATCGGAAAGCATCGGCAAGGTGCTTAAACAGGGCGACATCGTCATCTACGAATCGACTGTTTACCCCGGTGCAACCGAAGAAGACTGTGTGCCGGTTCTGGAGCGGTTCTCCAGCCTGGTGTTCAACCAGGATTTCTTCGCCGGCTACAGTCCCGAGCGAATCAATCCTGGAGATAAGGAACATCGCTTGCCCAGCATCCGCAAGGTGACTGCCGGCTCCACCCCCGAAATTGCCGAGTTCGTTGACGCCCTGTATCAGCGTATCATTACGGCAGGCACCCACAAGGCGCAAAGCATACGTGTGGCTGAGGCGGCAAAGGTGATCGAGAACACCCAGCGCGATCTGAATATCGCTTTGATCAATGAGCTAGCGCTGATCTTTAACAAGCTGGGCATCGATACCCAGGCCGTTCTCGAAGCTGCCGGTACCAAGTGGAATTTTCTGCCTTTCCGACCGGGTCTTGTCGGCGGGCATTGTATCGGGGTCGATCCGTACTACTTGACCCACAAAGCGCAGTCGATCGGCTACCACCCGGAAATTATCCTTGCAGGGCGTCGGCTGAATGACAGTATGGGCAGCTACGTCGTTTCTCAGTTGGTCAAGGCCATGTTAAAGCGCCGATTGCATGTGGAAGGCGCTCGGGTGCTCGTCATGGGCCTGGCGTTCAAGGAAAACTGCCCCGACCTGCGTAATACCCGAGTCATCGACATAGTCAGGGAGCTGGGCGAGTACAATGTGGCGGTGGATGTCTATGACCCCTGGGTCGATAGCGTCGAAGCGCATGCCGAGTATGGCCTTCAGATGATCGATATGCCCCTCGAGGGTCGTTACGATGCGATCATCCTCGCGGTTGCCCACGAGCAGTTCAAGGCCATGGGGGTTGAGCAGATTCGTCGGCTCGGTCGAACGGAGCATGTGCTCTACGACTTGAAATACCTGCTTGCGTCTGATCAGGCCGATCTTCGCCTGTAATAACATACAACCTCCCGAGCACTGCCCTTGTCCCTGGATTGACTGACCGGGCGGTCGTAGTGTTGCCATGATCGAGAGTTAGGGAACGACATGACCCGATATCAACGTTTGATCACCGAGCTTGCCCGCGAACCACGTACCTGGTTGGTTACTGGTGTTGCCGGATTCATCGGTTCGAACCTGCTGCAGGCCTTGCTGGGGTTGGGGCAGAAGGTGGTTGGTCTGGATAATTTCGCCACCGGCCATCAGCGCAATCTCGACGAAGTACGCGAATTGGTTAGCGCGCAACAATGGGCTGGCTTCAGCTTCATCGAGGGAGATATTCGGCTATTAGCTGATTGCACACGAGCCTGTGAGGGGGTCGACTACGTACTTCATCAGGCTGCGCTGGGGTCAGTTCCACGTTCGCTGGATGATCCGTTGATCACCAACGCCACAAACATTGATGGCTTCTTGAATATGCTGGTTGCCTCGAGGGATGCCAAGGCCCGCAGTTTTACCTATGCCGCATCCAGTTCCACCTATGGTGATCACCCAGGCTTGCCCAAGCAGGAAGACCTGATTGGTAAGCCGCTTTCGCCCTATGCGGTCACCAAGTATGTGAATGAGCTTTACGCCGAGGTGTTTGCTCGCAGCTATGGCTTCAAGACCATTGGGCTTCGCTACTTCAATGTCTTTGGCGGGCGCCAGGATCCGAACGGCGCTTACGCGGCGGTGATTCCCAAGTGGACCGCTGCGATGATCAAGGGCGATGAGGTTTTCATCAACGGCACGGGCGATACCAGCCGCGATTTCTGCTTCATCGAAAACGCCGTGCAGGCTAATCTGCTGGCAGCAACGGCTGACGAAGCTGCCCGTGACAATGTATATAACGTCGCATTGGGCGATCGTACGGACTTGAATGAGCTTTTCCATGCGCTCAAGGCTGCACTGGCTCAAAACGGTGTGAAGTATGATCGCGAACCTTTTTATCGGGACTATCGCGCCGGGGACGTCAAACATTCACAGGCCGACATCGGCAAAGCGGTGGCGCTGCTCGGCTACCAGCCTGAATACAAAATTCAGGCGGGTATTGCCAAAGCCATGCCCTGGTATGTTCGTAACGTCTGACGTCTGACGTCTGTGGGCGTCGCTAATCGTTTTTTTGAATTCAATTGGTTTGAACAATGTACAAATTGATCAGGGAGCTGATCTCGCTGTTGACGCCGCAGCAACGGCGCAGATTGCTCCGTCTGCAGTTTCTGGTAGTGATCATGTCGTTCGCGGAGATCGCCGGTATCGCGTCGATCGCGCCATTCATGGCGATCGTCAGTGATATGTCTCGCTTGGAAGGCACCGGTAAGCTGGCACACATCTACGCTGCCAGCGGCTTCGCAACACCCTCGGACTTTCTCTTCTGGCTGGGGCTGGTAGTGCTGGCCGTGCTGGTTTGTGGTGGGGTGTTCTCGATGATCACCACTTGGCGTTTGCTGGTTTATGGGCAAGCAGTGGGTGAGCAGATAAGTAGCCGGTTGTTTCGTTACTACCTTGGCAAACCGTGGTTGTTCCATGCCAGTAATTCGAGCAGCCTGCTAACCAAGCAGATCACCCAGGAAGCGTCGCGCGTAACCAGCGGCATCATCCAGCCGTTGATGCAACTCAACGCCAAGTTTGTGCTCGCTTCCCTGATGAGCCTGGCCATCATTGCTTATAACCCGTTGGTGGCGATGGTAGGTCTGCTGATTTTCTGCAGTGCCTATGTGGTGCTCTATCGTTTTGTGCGCTTACGCTTGTTGCGCAATGGCAAGGAGATTTCGGCTGTGCAGTCCGAGCGCTTCAAGTTGTTGAGTGAAGGGTTCGGCGGTATTAAGGATGTCCTGTTGCTTGGGCGCCAGCGCTTGTACGTCGAGCGCTTCGAGAAAGCCAACAAGCGCTTCACTCGAAGCCAGGCAGGTAACCAGGCCATGAGCCAGGTGCCGCGCTACGCCATGGAGCTTGTCGCCTTCGGTTCGGTGATTCTATTGGTGCTGTATCTGCTGAAAATCAATGCGGGTGATTTTGGTCAGGTCGTTCCCGTGTTGGCGGTCTATGCCCTTGCCGGATTGAAGCTATTGCCAGCCTTCCAGCAGATGTACAGCAGCTTCTCCCAGATCAAAGGTAGCGTGGCCTCTTTCGAAGCGATTCGCGAGCCCTTGCGTGAGAGCTATCGGCAAGCACTTCAGCATGAGAGTCAGGGCATGGTGTCGGTGACGGGCGCGAAGCTGCCGGTGAGCTGTTCCATTCATCTACGCTCGGTGGATTTTGCCTATCCAGGTAAAACCTCGGCTGCGCTTCAGGGGCTCGACCTGCTGATCCCAGCGCGTAAGGCTGTGGGGCTGGTGGGCGCTTCGGGCTCTGGCAAGTCCACCACCATCGACCTGTTGCTCGGTTTGATTGCGCCGGATAGTGGCTCGCTGCTAGTTGACGGCGTCAGTATCAATGATGGCAATGTTCGCGCTTGGCAGAACAGTATCGGCTTTGTACCGCAGAGTATCTTCCTTGCTGACTGCAGCATTCGTGAGAACATCGCATTCGGCCTTGCGGCCAGCCAAATTGACGATGAAAAGGTGGCCCGGGCTGTGCGCCTCGCCCACCTCGATGAGTTGATGGCCGCCTTGCCCGAAGGTCTGCATACAAAGGTGGGGGAGCGCGGCGTGCAGTTGTCTGGCGGTCAGCGCCAGCGTATTGGCATTGCCAGGGCGCTGTACGATAACGCCGAAGTGCTGGTGCTCGATGAGGCTACCAGCGCACTGGATGGCATCACGGAAAAGTTGATCATGGATGCCATCCACGATTTTTCCGGTCAGAAAACGATTATCATGATTGCCCATAGGCTGGCGACCGTGAAGCAGTGTGACGTGATCTATTTCATGTCTGAAGGGCGCGTCATCGACCAAGGTACTTATGATGAACTGTTCGCGCGTAATGAGTCTTTCAGACGCATGGCAGTACACGCATGATTCATTCTCAGGATATACAGATGTTCAACGATAAAACGATTCTCATTACCGGTGGCACCGGCTCGTTCGGCAAAAAGTACGTTCAGACCATTCTGAGCCGCTATTCGCCGAAGAAGTTGATCATTTACTCCCGCGATGAACTCAAGCAGTACGAAATGCAGCAGGTGTTCAATGCGCCGTGCATGCGCTACTTCATCGGCGACGTGCGCGACAAGGAGCGTATGGTCCAGGCCATGCGCGGGGTGGACTTCGTCATCCATGCCGCGGCGCTGAAACAGGTACCAGCGGCCGAGTACAACCCAACCGAATGCATCAAGACCAACATCCACGGCGCCGAGAACGTAATTCACGCAGCGCTGGAAAATAACGTCGAGCGTGTCATCGCCCTGTCCACCGACAAGGCTGCCAATCCAATCAACCTGTACGGTGCCACCAAGCTGGCCTCGGACAAGCTGTTTGTCGCCGCCAATAATATGTCCGGCGGTCACAAGACCCAGTTCGCCGTCGTACGCTATGGTAACGTCGTGGGTTCGCGTGGTTCCGTAGTGCCGTACTTCGAGAAACTGATCGGCGAAGGCGCTGATGCGCTGCCGATCACCGATGAGCGTATGACGCGCTTTTGGATCACATTGCAACAAGGCGTGGACTTCGTCCTGAAGAACTTCGAGCGCATGTACGGTGGCGAGATCTTCGTGCCGAAGATCCCTTCCGTGCGCATCACCGACTTGGCCGAAGCCATGGCGCCGGGCATGCCGCTGAAAGTCATCGGCATTCGCCCAGGCGAAAAACTGCACGAGATCATGTGCCCATCCGACGACTCGCACCTGACCTTGGAGTTCGAAGACCACTTCGTCCTGCGCCCGACGATCACCTTCAATAGCCGTAATAATGACTTTACTGTCAACATGCTGGGTGAAAGGGGCAAACCGGTAGTTCAAGGCTTCGAGTACAACTCGGGAGCCAACCCGCACTTCCTGAATGTGCCGGAACTGGTTGAGTTCAATAAGCTCGCAGAGGCGTGACTATGATTCCCTACGGTCGGCAAGACATTACCCAGGCAGATATCGATGCCGTAACTGGGGTGTTGTGCTCCGACTTCCTCACGCAGGGGCCAATGGTTCCGCGTTTTGAAGAGCAGGTGGCCAAGCACGTTGGGGCGAACTATGCGTTGGCGATGAACAGCGCTACTTCCGCTTTGCACGTAGCCTGTCTTGCGCTTGGCCTGGGGGCGGGGGATTGGCTGTGGACTACCCCCATCACCTTCGTTGCGTCTGCCAACTGTGGTTTGTACTGTGGTGCACACGTCGATTTTGTCGATATCGACCCACGTACTTACAACCTCTGTCCCCTGAAACTGGCTGAAAAGCTGGAGGTGGCGGAGCGCGAGGGGCGTCTTCCAAAAGTGGTTATCCCGGTGCATATGTGCGGCCAGCCATGTGACATGCAGGCTATTCACGCGCTAGCTTTGCGGTATGGTTTCAGCGTCATTGAAGATGCGTCCCACTCCATTGGGGGTAAGTACCAGGGTGAGTTCATCGGTTGCGGCCGACACAGTGACATTACGGTGTTCAGCTTCCACCCGGTCAAGATCATCACCACCGCCGAAGGCGGGATGGCGTTGACCAACAGTGCCGAGTTGGCAAGCAAGATGGCGTTGTTGCGCAGCCACGGGATCACTCGTGATCCGGCACAGATGAGTCAGGCACCCGACGGCCCTTGGTACTACGAGCAGGTTGCATTGGGCTTCAACTATCGTATGACGGAGTTGCAGGCAGCGCTTGGTATCAGTCAGCTGGAACGGCTGGATGAGTACGTGGCGCGACGTCATCAACTGGCAGCGCGGTATGAGACCTTGCTGGCAGGGCTTGCGCTGACGACACCGTGGCAGCACCCTGATGGATATTCCGGGCTTCACCTTTATGTGATTCGCCTTCAGTTGGACAAAGTCGATGTAAGCCATCGCGACGTATTTGAGGCTTTGCGGGCGCAAGGGATTGGTGTCAACCTCCACTATATTCCTGTGCACACGCAACCGTACTATCGGCAGTTTGGTTTTGAACAGGGTAATTTCCCGGAGGCTGAGCGCTATTACAGTGAAGCCATCAGTTTGCCCATGTTCCAGACCATGACCCATGAGCAGCAGCAGACCGTAGTGAGCGCCTTGACTGTCGCTTTGCAGCGGGGCGTAAAGACTGATGCCGGGGTGTCGGCTGTGTAACTACTGGTGATGCCGCTTTCGTCGCCTGGCTGTCGAGCGAGCATCGATGTAAATAAAACGGTTGCTCGCCGCTGTGCTCGGCGGCTGCAGTATTCAAATGCATAGTAAAAGGTGGAAAGCATGAGGCTTGCTATCATTCCCGCGCGCGGCGGCAGTAAGCGTATTCCACGCAAGAATATAAAATTGTTTTGCGACAGGCCGATGTTGGCGTGGTCGATTGAAGCGGCGAAAGCCAGCGGCTGCTTTGACAGAATCGTTGTGTCCACCGATGATGAAGAAATAGCCGCTGTCGCCCGTTCTTGTGGTGCCGAGGTTCCTTTTATTCGGCCACTTGAATTATCTGGCGACATGGCCGGAACGATACCGGTTATCGCCCATGCGATTCAAACGCTGCGCGACCAGGGATGGTCGGCTTCACAAGTCTGCTGCATTTATGCCACCGCGCCCATGCTGCAAGGCCACGATCTGCAAAATGGATTGCAGGCCATGGAGCGTGAAGGCTGCGATTTTGCCCTTTCGGTCACCACATTCCCTTATCCGATTCAGCGCGCTATCTATTTGAAGCCCGACAATCGTATTGATATGTTTAATCCGGAAAACTTCCATGTGCGGTCACAAGACTTGACTGAGGCATATCATGATGCCGGTCAATTTTGCTGGGGAACGGCAGAAGCTTGGTTGGATGAAAAGCCTGTTTTCCTGTCCGACACCGTGCCAGTGATCCTGCCACGCAGCCGTGTTCAAGATATCGATACGATGGAGGATTGGATGCGTGCGGAGTGGTTGTTCAAGTTCATGAATCGTGGTGACGGAGAACTGGTGTGATTGTCGCATTTCGTGTAGACGCCTCTGAGGGTATGGGGTCTGGTCACGTGATGCGCTGCATCGCTTTGGCAGAAGCACTGCAAGAACGCCAGCATGAGGTGATCTTCATTTGTGTCGAACTCGAAGGTAATTTGATCGATAAATTGAAGGGCTTGGCTTTCGAAGTCTGGCCGCTGAAGTCGTCGAGTCATTATCAATGTGCACAAGGCTGGGATTGGCAGCTCGACGCTGAAGATACCCTCGCGTTGGTTGAGCGTCATCAGAAAGCATTTGACTGGTTATGCGTGGATCATTACCAGCTCGATGCGCGCTGGGAGAGGATCCTCGGCGGCTGTGGTGCGCGTATCGCGGTGATTGATGATCTTGCTGATCGATGGCATGCGTGCGACGTGCTGGTGGACCAGAATGCCATTGAGGCTAACCACCTCCGTTATAACAATTTGGTGCCGGCTTCCTGTTTGAAGTTGCTCGGGCCGCGTTACACCCTGCTGCGTAAAGAGTTTTCCGATGTCTCCGAGCAGCGCCGCGAGTGCAGTGATGTGCTGGGCACTAATGGAAGTATCCTGGTTTTTCTGGGGGGGGCGGATTCCGGTAACTATACCCTGCGCTTGCTGCAGAATATCGATCTTCAACATCTGGCCTTTCCGCTGCATGTACTGATTGGTCCCATGAATCCTTGGAAAAACGACGTCATCGAATGGTGCCGCAAACAGGATGTCGCCTTCACGGTCGCCCATGATCGTATTGGCGACCTGCTCAAGTACACGCGAGCGGCAGTTGTGGCCTGCGGTATGTTCGCTGTTGAGCTGCAAGCCTTGGAAGTGCCCTGTGCCTTGATCCCGTTGTCCGATATTCAGGCGACGGTGGCACATTATTTTGCCAGCCAGGGGCGGGCGATCGTGGTGGAGCCAACGGTGCTTTCAGATCCGAATCAGGTCCTTGATACCTTCACTAAGTTACTCGCTTTACCCTACCTTTCTACTGGTGCAGGAGTCGTCCCGGTGGATGGCGCCAGGCAGGTTATTTGTCATTTGGAGTCCTATGTATGACTGAAAAAAATAGAATTCATTACAGTAACCTGCTGGAAACTCATGGCGACACTTTTGAGGCGGCGCAGTATTCTTCACGAGCGTCACAGGAAGCACGATTCGCTGTCCTGGCGTCGATCGCTGATCTGAACGGTGCGAAAATTCTGGATTTCGGCTGCGGTACTGGCCATTTGGCCACATATCTGCACCAGCAAGGTATTGAGTTTTCCTACACCGGCGTCGATATTCTTGAAAACTTTTTCGTGCATGGGCGGGCAAAACACCCAGAGCACCGATTTGGCCTATGGGAGGAATTCTGCCATGAGCGTTTCGACTATGTTTTCGTGAGCGGTGTTTTTAACAATGTGCTCGACGATAACTGGGGGTTCTTCGCTGATAGCGTGAAAAAGCTATTTGATGTCGCCGACAAGGGCTTGGCGTTCAATTTGATGAGCAGTTATGTTGACTATCGTGATCCAGGCCTCTGGTATGTAGATCCTGAGCGTGTGTTCAGCTATGTAAAGACGATTACGCCGTACTTGACTGTTCGCAATGACTACGTGGTCAAAGATACGCAGGTACCTTTCGAGTTTGCTGTCTACGCGTACCGCGTGCCGGGAAAAAAATGAAGATAGCTATCGTTGGTGGTGGAATAACAGGTTGCTTGTCGGCGTTATCTCTCCACGATCAAGGGCATGACGTGAGCGTCTATGAGGCGGCAGAGGTACTCGGGGGCATTCATCGAGACCTGCTCGTGGGCGAGGAAGTTTATTTCCAGAACTGCCAGTACCTCAACGTCGGCTCTGATGCGATAGCTATTGCCAAAAAACTTCCAGGCTTGAAGTTGGTAGAGTTTCCGCATCGGTATGGCTCTGTTAATGACTTTTTCGGTCAGGCCATCCGTCATGATAACTTTGCCCAAGTTGTCGTGCCGGGCAAACCGAAGTTCCAGTTTACCGATAGCACCTTCCTAAACCTGCATGAGCGGCTGTCTGCTTATACGCCGGAGGTTTCGCTTGAGTTGCTTGGATGGGCGCGTAGATTTGGCGACCCCTTGGACCTGGAGGTTAGCAATTGCCATCACATGCAACTGGGGCGCATTTACTACCCCGACGCGCTGGATTACGTAGTTGCAGAAAAGCAGCGTTCTGCTACGGCTGATGATTTGCTTGGCGTACCCAGAAACTGCTTTGAACCGCCATTGCCGGTGCAGGAGGCCGCCCTGCCAGTTAAGGGTTACAATGATTTTTTTGAACGGGTAGAGGCCGAGTTCCAGCGCCGTGGCATTGCTGTCAATCTTCGAGCCCCGGTAGTGCCGCTCATGGCGGAAGGGCAGTTGAGCTTCCAGACGAGGAGGGAGCCGATCAAGGCGGATATCACCGTTTGGTGTGCCAACCCGACGGCGCTGGCGCACGCGGTTCTGGGTGTGAGGTTGGACACGCCGGTCATCAATGCTTTCAACCTGGTTGGTAAAATAGAAGGCGACCAGCCGCGGGATCCGGTCTATTACCAAGCGTTCTGTAAAGATATGCCGTTCACCCGGATATTCAGCTATGACCTCAATGGGCCAAAAGTGACCGTCGAGGGCTTCCTGGAAGCGGACGCAGACATTGAACAATTGCAAAGTGCCGCGGAGCTTTTGATGACTCGGCTTGGGTGGACCTGCCGCATGATCGACCCCGCATTTATGAGACAGAAACGTTATGTGCTACTGACCCTCAGGGACAAGCAACTGCTTGATCAACTGTCAGTGCTGCTGGAGCAGAACTCGGTGATCCCAGGCGGGTGGCAGTACTATGGTCGCGACGCCAAAATCGCCAGCATTCAGGCTTCCTTCCAGAGGGTCGTCAACAAATGAGCACCTGTGCCATCATGCAGCCGACCTACTTGCCATGGTCTGGCTACTTCAATCTGATCGCCTCTGTTGATACATTCGTTTTTCTTGATGATGTACAGTTCGAGAAGCAATCCTGGCAAAGCCGTAACAGAATTCTGTTGTCGGGCAATGAACACATGCTGAGCGTGCCGGTCAAGAAGATGCCGTTGCAAACGCCGATATCAGATATCGAACTGCCTGAAATCACCACGTGGCGTGGAAAGCACTGGAAGTCACTCGAAGCGGCCTATCAAAAGACACCTGGCGGTAAAGTACTGCTTGATGTGCTCAACCCTGTGTATAACGAAAGTCGGCATACGCATCTTTTCGAGCTCAACAAAGACATCATCATCAGGCTGGCCAGGCTGTTGCAGCTTGATACGCGTTTCATTCAAGCCTCGGATTTGAAATGCAGTGGCGAGCGTACCGCGCATGTCATTCGCATTTGCGAGGCGCTTGGCTGTGATCGCTACCTCTCTCCTCAGGGCGCTCGAGACTACCTCGAGTCGGATGGTTTCGAGAGACAGACATCGATCAATCTAGTGTTTCAGAGCTTTTCGCCCGGTGAATATGTTCAACTCGGCAACAAGGCGTTTGCTTCGCATTTGTCGGTTGTCGATGTGTTGGCCAATATGGGGGTTGAGTTTGCTGCAAATTATGTAAAGGAGACGGTATGTCGAAGCTAATGCAGATCAATGGTGTTTCTATCGGTGAGGGCTGCCCTCCCTATATCATTGCCGAATTGTCGGCGAACCATAATGGTCGCCTTGACACCGCCTTGAAGATTATCGAGGAAGCTAAAAAGGCTGGCGCGAATGCGGTAAAGTTGCAGACATACACCGCTGATACCATCACGTTGAACGCTGATTCCGACGAATTCAAAATACATGGTGGTCTGTGGGACGGGCGTACGTTGTATGACCTCTACCTCGAGGCCCAAATGCCATGGGAGTGGCACGCCATGCTGTTTCAGCATGCACGCGATGTGGGTATTACTATCTTCAGTTCTCCGTTCGACAATACAGCAGTCGACCTGCTTGAGGACCTGAACGCGCCGGCCTACAAGATTGCTTCGTTTGAAGCCATTGATCTGCCTTTGATCCGGTACGTTGCAGGTACCGGGAAACCGATGATCATTTCCACTGGCATGGCTGATACTGAAGAAATTCAGGAAGCCATTGACGCCGCCAGGAGTGGCGGCTGCAAGGAGCTTGCTATCTTGCACTGTGTGAGTGGCTATCCTGCCCCTGCCGCGGACTATAACTTGCGAACCCTTACTGACATGAAGTCTAGGTTTGGTCTGGTCACGGGACTTTCGGACCACACGCTGGACAATACGACTGCTATTGCAAGCGTCGCGCTCGGTGCGTCGATTATCGAAAAACATTTCACGCTTGACCGTGCTGGCGGTGGGCCGGACGATAGTTTTTCACTGCAACCGCCGGAATTGGCTGCTCTATGCCGGGATGCAAAAACGGTACATACGGCACTCGGTCAGGTAGATTACGGGTACAAATCCAGTGAGCAGGGCAACGTTAAGTTTCGCCGCTCGTTGTATTTCGTCAAGGCCATCAAGGCCGGGCAGGTGATCGGCCAAGATTGCGTGCGCAGTGTCCGTCCAGGCTATGGGCTGGCACCAAAATATATGGATCAAGTTGTCGGGAAAGTTGCGAAGCGCGATATTTTTGTCAATTCACCAGTCACCTTCGATGATTTTCAGGTTATCTGATGACCACACAGCCAGAACCACAGCCAATCTGTGATCCAACTGATTTTTTACAGATCAGGCATTTGGCAGTTAGCGATGAAATGTCTGGTTTTGACAGCTTACCTCCAGCGCCTAGTCTTGGCGCCAAACTCGCGTTGCGCTTTTTTGGCCAAGAGATAACGAATTATGGCTTCAATAAGCTTGTCAAGCAGCATCTGAATTGGGGTGACTGGTTGCCGCTCTCGCTGGAAGTGCATCACGGTTGGTATACGCTGCAGGCGCCACGTGATGCAGATCTGAAAAAAGACCTCGCTTTGATTTTGGTTTTCAATGCGCGTCAGGCTGAAGCCTGGCGCAGGAAAAGCAACGTTCCTGTCGAGATTCTGGGGGCGCCATTCATCCATTACCGGAGGCGGGAAGGTATAGTTCCTGCACCAGCGGCCCGTGGGACAATTGCTTTCCCAGCGCACTCTGGCACGATAGTCGAGACAGTTTTCGATGTTGAGCAGTACTGTAAAAATTTGGCCGATCTGCCAGCAGAGCTCCAGCCGGTAAATATATGTATGCATGATGATGACATCAAAAGAGGTCGGCATCGTGACTACCTGCGGCGCGGCTTTAGGGTATATTCCGCCGGCGGCCGGAAGGGGCAGGACTTTGCCCAGAATTTCTACAAAATATTGGCAGAGCATAAGTATGCAAGCTCAAATGTTGCGGGGTCATACCTTCTTTATAGTGTTGAGATGGGGATTCCGTTTTTCTTTTGCGGTCCCAGCGCAGAGTTCAGAAATTTTGAAACGACTGATTACGAATCTGAGCCGGTGCTGCGTCAGGCGGGTCAGCTGTTCAAGGATTTTTCTTCCGAGATTACTGCAGAACAGCTGAAGTTCGTGCTGGCTGAGTCAGGGATGGATGATTGCGCAAAGGCGTATCAACTTCGCCCACGCCTCCAGCGTGCGGTGCTTTGTCAGCCATTTCGCAAGCTGTTCAGGAAAATACTCAACCGATGAAGAAGCAATTCACCCGTGCTGTGAAGTTCGTCATACGCATGGTCTCATATCGGCTGTCATGGATGTTCGAGTGGGTAATGTCCCGACACATCGCAGAACGTCGCAAAGAAGTGATCCTGAGTTCGCCAGGCAATCATGTTTTCTTTGGCTATTATGACGTCTCGCCGTTTGCCGCCGATGGTAAACGAGTGCTTGCAGGACGTGTTGATCTCGCGTTGAAAACCCCAGCTCCACACCGTGTTATGGAAGTTGGCTACTACCAACTTGACAACCCTGAGGAATTTCGTGGTATCGGCCAGACTACTGCCTGGTGCTGGCAGCAAGGTTGTCGCTTGCAGTGGTACCCTGCCATTGGGGTGACGCGGCAGGTTTTCTACAATCACGCTTCTGGCAGTGACTATGTTGGTGTGGTTCAAGATGTCGAAACCGGCCAGATAGTCATGACCACACCGCTTCCGCTTTATGAAATCTCCAAAGACGGTAAGTGGGGGCTTTCGCTAGACTTCGCGCGCCTTCAGCGCTTGAGGCCAGGGTACGGTTACAGTGTTTTTGAGGATGGCACATCGGCACAGCCTGTGCCGCAACAGGGCGGTATTATGCTGTACGACTTTGCGTCGAATCAGCAGAGCCTTGTTGTCAGCTATTCGGCACTTTTTGAGTTTTCCCCTGTCGAGTCCATGCAAGGCGCAGAGCATTACATCAATCATTTGAGTTTCAACCCGTCCGGGGCTGCCTTTATCTTCCTGCACCTGTGGGTCCGTGATGGGAAGCGCTATAGCCGTTTGCTCTGGGTTGATCGGGGAAGCGCCAAACTGGTGATATTGAATAACTCAGGCCGCGTGTCTCATTATACTTGGCGTGATGACCAGACCTTGCTCATTTACTGCGCGCTGACTGCTGACGGTCCTCTGTTCTATCACGAGTACCTGTTGCACGGTGATCAGTTCGAGGTCAAGGCGGTTGGCAAGAATGTGCTCAAGGTCGATGGACATCCCAGCTACTTTAATGCGCAACATCGCTTTCTTACCGACACCTATCCCGACCGATGGGCCCGGCAGACCTTGATGATCTATGACGGTGCCGTAAATGCGGTGGTTTGGAGTCGCTCGTTCTTCCGTAGCAAACACATTACAGGCGAGTTCAGGGCAGATTTGCACCCGCGCCTTGATTCAACACAAAAATACGCATGTATCGACGACGAAATTCGTGGTGAACGTGTGATGCGAATTGTGATATTTGGTGAAAGCGTATGATCGTGGATAGGAAATTCAGGAAGGCACGCCTCTGGTCCAATGATGAACTGAAGAAGTTTGCCTCTGCCTGCCAAGGCAGTGTGGTCAACGTTTCAGGCTGGCGCGATGAAGACAAGGCCGGGAGTTTTTACGAGCGCTATTTTTCGTCTTCCGACCAGTACTTCGTTACCAATTACAAATCCGAAGCCAGGGGTTTTCAGGGAGATCGTGCCAATGAAATATTCCTCGACCTGACACAGCCGTGTCCTGAAAATTTGCAGGGCAAATTCGATGTAGTGTTCAACCATACGGTGCTTGAACATGTATTCGAAGTGGACCAAGCATTCGCCAACCTTTGCGCAATGAGCAAGGACTTGGTGATCATCGTGCTGCCGTTCATCCAAGAGCAACACGCCGAGTACGGTGACTTCTGGCGCTTTACTCCGCAAGCGGTAGATCGTTTGTTCAAGAAGAACGGCATGGAGTCGCTGTACCTCAGCTATAATGATGAGTCGGACGCGTCCATTTATATCTTTGCCGTTGCCAGCAAAAAGCCCGCGGCCTGGCCGCAGATCAAGGCTGATGCTGACAACAAACTGAGTACTATTCACAAGGACTTCGTTGGGCTCAAGCTGTTCCGCCCGACTTTGCTGGAACGTGTCGTCATGAAGTTGAAACGAATGCTATGAAACTGGCTTATCTTTCGAGTTCGACGCTACCGTCTACCGCTGCCAATTCCGTCCACGTCATGAAGATGTGCCAGGCGTTCGGGGCCATTGGGCATCAGGTGACGCTCATTGCGCCCGACAAGCCCTCCGACTTGCCGACAGTATCTGACCTGTATGCCTTCTATGGTGTTCAGCCCTGCTTCGACGTCAGCAAGCTGGTGTGGGCGAACATCAAGGGACGCGCATATCTTTATGGCGTTCTGGCGGGGTGGCGGGCGCGACAGTTGAAGGCCGATCTGGCATTTGGCCGCAACCTCACTGCGTGTGTTGCGGCCTGCATGCTCGGTTTACCGACGATCTTCGAGTCCCATGCACCTATAGAGGATTCGGGCAGGGTTGCCACATTTCTATTCAAACGACTGATCCGAAACCGCAAATTCCAGTCCTTGGTGGTGATTACCCACTCGTTGGCCGACTATTACCTGCAGCGCTATCCAGAACTCGCTGGGAAAATCCAGGTTGCTGCCGATGGCGCCGACCCTGTCGGCCCCGACGTACGCCCAGCAGTGTTCAACCACGAGGCGGCTGAGCGTCTGCAGGTTGGTTATGTTGGTCATCTTTATCAGGGGCGCGGAATTGATGTCATCGAGGCAATGGCTCAACGGTTGCCTTGGGCCGACTTTCACGTGGTGGGTGGAACGCCGGTAGACATCGAAGCCTGCCGCGGTCGGGTCAATGGGCTGAGCAACTTCTTTGTCCATGGCTACATGTCACCTGTGCAAGCCGAGCGCTACCGGTTGGCCTGCGATGTGTTGCTGGCACCCTATCAGGAGAGTGTTTCCGTTTCTGGGAACACAGGTAACACGGTGCAGTGGATGTCGCCCCTGAAGGTCTTCGAATACATGGCGGCAGGTAAAGCCATTATCTGCTCGGACATACCGGTTTTGCGCGAAGTGCTCGAAGACGGTCGTAATGCGGTGTTGTGCCCGCCGGCGGTGATCGATAACTGGACGTCAGCCTTGCAATCACTGCGCGACGACCCGGCGCTGATGCACTCGCTTGGGCGCGCTGCTCTGGCGGACTTCGATGCTCAGTACTCCTGGTTTTCAAGAGCGGGCAACATCCTGCGTTCCTACCCTTCTGCGCGTTGAAGATACATGTCCGAACCCAAAAGAATCGCGTTCTTTCTCCCTTCGCTTAGCGGCGGCGGCGCCGAGCGCGTGCTGGTGACGCTGGCCAACAGCCTGTCCAAGCGCGGGCATAGGGTTGATTTCGTACTGTGCTCTCGAACCGGGCCGTACCTTAAAGACTTGGATGAGCGGGTCAATGTGGTCGACCTCAAGGCGCGCCGCGTGCTGATGGCAATCCTTCCGTTGCTTCGTTACTTGCGCGAGGCTCAGCCGCAGGCACTGGTTTCGTCGCTGATGCACAGCAACGTCGTGGCGGCGATTGCCGCGCTGTGCAATGGTCGTCGCCAACGGCTGGTCATTCGCGAAGCCAACACGCTGGGCACCGGCGTGAAACGTGCAACGTTCAAAGGGCGAGTGCTGCTCGGGGCGGCACGCTGGGCCTATCGGCGTGCGGACGCATTGGTTGCCGTGTCGCAGGGCGTGCTGGAGCAGATGACCCAGGTTCTGCAACTGCCGGCTGCGGTGGAAAAACACGTCATTCTCAACCCCGTTATCGAGCCGAGCCTGCGCGACAAGGCGGCCATGGCGCCAGCACCAGCATGGCCTTGGCCGGATGCATTGCCTACCTTGCTGGGCGTAGGGCGGCTGGTGCCGGCCAAGGATTTCGGCACCTTGCTGGAGGCCTTCGCGCTGGTCAACAAGGTCCGCTCGGCGCGCCTGATCATTCTCGGAGAAGGCCCGGAGCGCCAGGCCCTGGAAGCGCAGGCGCAACGCCTGGGGCTTGCCGACCAGGTCTGGATGCCGGGCTTCGTCGACAACCCCTTCGCCCACATGCACCAAGCCTCGGCCTTTGTGCTGTCTTCGCGCCTGGAAGGGTTGCCCAATGTGCTTATCCAAGCCATGGCTTGCCACACCCCTGTAGTCGCCACCCGTTGCCCGAGCGGTCCGCAAGAGATCCTTGAAAACGGTCGACTGGGGGCACTGGTCGAGATGGGCGATGCCCAGGCGATGGCCCGGGCAGTCCTCGATATTCTCGACGGCAGCGCGATGGCCAAGGGGATCAGCGATGATCGCTATGACGTGGAAGTGGTCACCTCCCAGTACGAAAAAGTGATCCTTGGAGCTTCTAGCTGATGGCTTTCGATCAACCCCCGATGCGTGTCGCGATGGTCTTCATGACCTATCCGGTGGCTTCGGAGACCTTTGCCCAGCGTGATGTCAAAGCGTTGCAACGGCTGGGCTGCGAAGTCGATATCCACCAGCTCAATCCCCGTGTTTCCGGCCGGGTGAGCAGGCTGTTGCGTGGTGTGATGGCAATGCTGACGTTCCCGGCACCGGGCAATCTCGTCAAGTTGCTGTGCACACTGCTGCTGCAGCCCGGCTGGCGGATCAAGGACCGCTTCAAGGCCTTGGCATTGGTGCCTGCCGCCGCCTTGACCGGTAAACGCATCCTTGCCAGCAAGCCGCAGGTGGTTCACCTGTTCTGGGGACACTTCCCGTCGTTGGTCGCGTTGCTCATCAGCGATCGTTTGCCCGCGAGCTGCACCTCGATGTTCCTTGGCGCCTACGACCTGGAGATGAAACTGCCAATCTCACGGCGGGCCTTTGCCTGCACCCAAGTGCTGTTCACTCATGCACAGGCCAACGTTGCCGCCATTCGCGCCTTCCTCGGCACCTCGGCGCAGCCGGTCGTGGTGCACCGGGGCATCGATCTTGAGCCCTATCCCCAGGCCGCAGCGTCGAGTTTCGGCGCGCGGCCGTTACAGGTTTTTACCGCGGGCCGGTTGATCGCGGACAAGGGGTTTGATCGAGTCATCAGGGCCTTCGCCAGGGTGCACGATGCCTGCCCGGCGGCGCGCCTGGTGATTGCCGGTACGGGCCCTGAAATGTCACGCCTGCAGCAACTGGGGGAGTCCCTCGGGTTGGCAGGGGCGATCAGCTTCCTGGGCTGGCTGAGTGAAGAGCAGGTGCGCGAACAGTTGTTCCGCAGCCGGGTGTTCGTGCTGCTCTCGACCAAGGCGGGGGAGCGTCTGCCCAACGCGGTCAAGGAGGCCATGGCGGCGGGTTGTGTCTGCGTCAGCAGTGATTCGCCCGGTATCGATGAACTGCTCGAGCATGGTCGGACGGGGTTCGTATTCGCAGCTGACGATGAGCAGGCGGTGATCGATTCGGTCGTGGCGGGGCTGGATGACGCGGCCGCCCCTATCGGCGCCGCGGCTGCGCAAAGCGTGCGTAGCGGTTTCGATGTGAATGTTTCAGCCGGAAAATACCTGAAGTTGTGGTGCGCAAAGGATAAAGAAAGTAATGAGTGAACCGACGGTCTCCATCATCATGCCGTCCTATAATGCGGCGCGCTTCATCCTGCCCACGATCGCCAGCGTGGTCGCGCAAACTTTTGCGGACTGGGAGATGCTGATCGTCGACGATGCCTCTCGCGATGACACGGTGGCCACGGTGCGTGCCCATTACCAGCATGAACCTCGGGTGCGGCTGATTGCCCTGGAGCAGAACCAGGGCGCTGCGGTCGCCCGCAATACGGCGATCGAGGCCGCGCGCGGGCGTTTCATTGCCTTCCTGGACTGCGATGACCAGTGGCTTCCGGAAAAGCTTGAGGTGCAGTTGCGCTTCATGGAGCAGCAACTATGCCCGTTCAGCTTCACCGCCTATGAAAAAATCCGGGAAAACGGTGAGCGCGTTGCGGTTGTCGGGGTGCCGCAACGCACCACCTATCGCTCGATGCTCAAGACTTCGGTGGTAGGGTGCTCCACCGCCATGTACGATACCCGTTTTTTCGGCAAGGTCTTCATGCCGCTGGTGCGGATGCGGCAGGATTTCGGCCTCTGGCTCGCCCTGCTCAAGAAAGCACCTTATGGCTGTGGCATTCAGCAAGTATTGGTGCGCTATAACGTTCGGGCAGATTCGATTTCTTCCAACAAGCGTAAAGCGGCGTTATTTACCTGGCGGGTCTACCGGCAGGTCGAGCGGCTGCCGTTGCCGGTGGCACTTTGGTTCTTTGGCAATTATGCGTGCCGTGGGTTCGTACGGCATCGCTATCCAGCGCTGGCGAAGAAGCTTGGGATCATGGACTGAGTCCACGGCCCAGGTGGTGCCTGAGCGTCAATAGTCAGTTTTCGGTTTTGTTTCAGGAATATATCAATGAAGATCACGGTTTTTGGCACTGGTTATGTCGGCCTCGTCACGGGTGCCTGCCTGGCCGATACCGGCCACCAGGTCATGTGCGTAGACGTCGACCAAGCCAAAATTGACGGTTTGAAGCAGGGCATCATGCCGATCTACGAAGCGGGCCTGGAAGCCCTGGTCAAGCAGAACTACGCGTCGGGCAACCTGCACTTCACCACCAATGCCGCCGAGGGCGTGGCCTTTGGCGAGCTGCAGTTCATCGCAGTTGGCACTCCGCCCGATGAAGACGGCTCGGCTGACCTCAAGTACGTGCTGACCGTGGCCAGCACCATCGCCCAGCACATGACCGATCACAAGATCGTCGTCGACAAGTCCACCGTGCCGGTAGGCACCGCCGACAAGGTCAAGGCTGCGATGGCCCAGGTACTTGCCGAGCGCGGCGTCAACCTGACCTTCGATGTCTGCTCCAACCCCGAGTTTCTCAAGGAAGGCGCGGCGATCGAAGACTTCACCAAAGGCCCGCGCATCGTTGTTGGCACCGACTCGTCGCACGTGCGCGAGCGCATGAGCGAGTGCTACGCCCCCTATACCCGCAACCATGACAAGATGATTTTCATGGACGTTCGCTCCGCCGAACTGACCAAGTACGCAGCGAACGCCATGCTGGCGACCAAGATCAGCTTCATGAATGAGATCTCCCACCTGGCCGAGCGTCTGGGCGCGGACGTCGAGCAGGTGCGCCTGGGTATCGGTTCGGATCCGCGCATCGGCTTCCACTTCATCTACCCAGGCTGCGGCTACGGTGGCTCGTGCTTCCCGAAGGACGTTCAGGCCCTGGCCAAGACCGCTTCCCAGTGCGGGTACGATGCCGAACTGCTCAAAGCCGTCGAGTCGGTCAACAACCGCCAGAAAACCGTGCTGTTCGACAAGCTCAGCCAGGCCTTCGATGGCGATCTGGCCGGCAAGACCATCGCCCTGTGGGGCCTGGCCTTCAAGCCTAATACCGACGATATGCGCGAAGCCCCGAGCCGCACTCTGATGGAAGCGCTGTGGGCCGTTGGTGCGAAAGTACGTGCCTATGACCCGGAAGCTCGCCACGAAACGCTGCGCATCTACGGCGAACGTGAAGACCTGGCCTTGGTCGAGAGCCGAGATGCGGCGCTTCAGGGCGCCGACGCCCTGGTGATCTGCACCGAGTGGAAACAGTTCCGCACAGTCGACTTCGACTGGCTCAAGAAACAACTCGCCAGCCCCGTGATCGTTGATGGCCGCAACCTGTTCAACCCGAAACAGGTCAAGGCAGCAGGTCTCATGTATTACGCCATCGGCCGCGCCGATTCGATCCAGGTGCAGGCGGGCTGAACGATGAAAATTCTGGTAACGGGCAGTGCAGGCTTTATCGGTTTCCATGTATGCCGCTACCTGCTGGATCGGGGGGATGAGGTAGTCGGGCTCGATAACCTGAATGACTATTATGACGTCTCGCTCAAGCAGGCACGGCTCGATCAACTGCTGCCCGAGCCACGTTTCAGTTTCGTCAGGCTCGACGTCGCCGACCGCGACGGCATGCAGGCGCTGTTTGCCGAAGGTGGTTTCGACCGGGTCGTGCACCTGGCCGCACAGGCCGGTGTGCGTTACTCCCTGGAAAACCCCCATGCTTATGTAGATAGTAATCTCGTTGGCTTCGTGAACGTGCTTGAGGGTTGCCGCCAGCAGCGCATCGAGCACCTGGTCTATGCGTCCTCCAGCTCGGTGTACGGTGCCAACGAAACCACACCGTTTGCCGAGGCGGACAATGTCGACCATCCGGTGTCGCTCTACGCTGCCACCAAGAAAGCCAACGAGTTGATGGCGCACACCTACAGTCACCTATACGGCATTCCCACCACCGGCCTGCGCTTCTTCACGGTCTATGGGCCCTGGGGCAGGCCTGACATGTCGCCGTTCCTGTTCACGCGGGCGATTCTGGCCGGTGAGCCATTGAAGGTGTTCAACCACGGTCGGCACCGCCGCGACTTTACCTACATCGACGACATCGTCGAGGGCGTGGTACGGGTACTCGACCGGCCGGCCAGCGCCAACCCGGACTGGTCCGGGTTGGCGCCCGACCCGTCCAGCAGCCGTGCGCCATGGCGGGTGTACAACATCGGTAATAGCGAGCCTGTTGAGCTGCTCACCTATATCGAGCTGATCGAGCAGGCGTTGGGCAAGACTACCGCCAAGGAGCTGCTGCCGCTGCAGCCGGGCGATGTGGAGCATACCTACGCCGACGTCGAGGCCTTGGCACGTGACACCGGCTACCGCCCCAAGGTGAGTGTGCGCGAAGGTATCAAGCGCTTCGTCGACTGGTATCGGGCCCACTACGATGTCTGAGCTCGCCAACGGTCGCTGCCTGATAACCGGTGCAAGCGGCTTCATCGGGCACGCGCTCATGCGTCGTCTGGCCGAACAGGGGCGCGAGGTCCGCGCATCGACCCGTCATGTGCCACCGGGCGACGGTTGGGTACAGGTCGAAATGCTCGGCAGTGCCACCGACTGGCGATCCGCGCTCGATGGCTGCGATACGCTGGTGCATGCCGCCGGGCGCGCTCATGTACTCAGGGAGCGCGATGGCGATCCGCTCAAACTGTTCCGCGAGGCCAATGTCGAGGCTACTCGGGCCTTGGCCGAGCAGGCATGTGCGCAGGGTGTCCGGCGTTTTGTCTTTCTCAGTTCCATCGGGGTCAATGGCAACGCTACCTCTCTCGAACAACCTTTCACTGAGCGCGATATCCCCCGGCCGCAGGCGGACTACGCCCGCTCGAAGCTTGAGGCCGAGCAGCTTCTGAGCGAGGTTTTTCGCGGTACCCAGACGGAACTGGTCATCATCCGGCCACCCCTGGTGTATGCCGCGCATGCACCGGGTAACTTCGCGCGTCTGTTGGGCTTGGTACACAAGCGCCTGCCACTACCCTTCGCCCGGGTACGCAATGCACGCAGCATGGTTGCGCTGGACAATCTGGTGGATTTCCTCGTTTGCTGCCTTGAACATCCGGCGGCGGCCAACCAGACGTTCTTGGTCGCGGATGGCCAGGACTTTTCGACGGGCCAGTTGCTGACACTGCTTGCCAATGGCATGGGTAATGCCTCTCGCAGCTTGCCGGTGCCCGCATCCTGGCTTGCAGTGGGCGCAAGCCTGTGTGGCCTGGCTGGTGTGCATCAGCAACTGTGTGGGTCGTTGCGCGTCGATATCGCCAAGGCGCGCACGCTGCTTGGCTGGCAGCCTCCGGTGGATGCGTCTCAGGCATTGCGTGACAGCGCTCGGCAGTGGCTTGAGAACCGTTGCTAAGCAACACCTGGCCGGGAACCTGCTACTGCGATTATCGAATGGATGGCCCAGGGGCAGCCCTGGGCAATGGAGTGCTGGATGAGTTTCAATTTGGTGTGGGTAGCCGCGATCGCGGTTTTGTCACTGGTATTGACATGGCTGCTCAGGCGTTACGCGATTGCCCGTAGTCTGATGGACATCCCCAACGCGCGTAGTTCCCATGCGTTGCCAACCCCGCGCGGAGGGGGTATGGCGATCGTAATCGGCTACCTGCTGGCGCTGCTGGTGATGTTGGCGTCGGGCACAGGCGAACTGGCTGGCGTGGTGGCGCTGCTCGGAGCCGGTCTGGGCATCGCCGTACTTGGCTTTTTGGACGACCATGGCCATATCGCCGCGCGCTGGCGTCTTCTGGGGCATTTCGCTGCCGGCATTTGGGGGCTTTACTGGCTGGGTGGCATGCCGGCGCTGCACATGTTCGGTTTTTCCTTGCAACTAGAATGGTTCGGCTGGGTGCTGGGGTTGCTGTACCTGGTCTGGCTGCTCAATTTGTACAATTTCATGGACGGCATCGATGGCCTTGCCAGCGTTGAGGCCATTTGTGTCTGCCTGGGGGCCTGCCTGATTTACGTGGTGACCGGGCAGGTCCAGCTGGTCGGTGCTGCCTTGCTGTTGGCGGGTGCTGTAGCGGGCTTCCTGTGCTGGAATTTTCCTCCCGCCAAGATTTTCATGGGGGATGCGGGGAGCGGCTTCCTGGGCATCACATTGGGCCTGTTGTCGATCCAGGCAGCCTTGGCCAACCCTGCCTTGCTGTGGAGTTGGCTGATACTGCTGGGTGTGTTCGTGGTCGATGCCACGCTCACGCTCCTGCGCCGGCTGTTGAGGGGTGAAAAAGTCTACGAGGCGCATCGCAGCCATGCCTACCAGTTCGCCGCACGGCATTTCAAAGCCCATCGTCCGGTGACCCTGGCGGTACTTGCGATCAATCTGCTGTGGTTGCTGCCGTGGGCGCTCGCTGCCGGTACTGGGGCGGTCGAGGGGGTACTGGCATTGTTGGTCGCGTATGCGCCGTTGGTGGTGTTGGCCAGCCGTTTTCGTGCGGGCCAGGTGGAAAGTGCGTGAATGGAATGTCGTGTCAGCTCATCATTGACGATTGGGCTGGCAGCATCTCGTATTGGGCGAGAAAGATTCAGAGGTTTGGATGATGATCAACTTGCGCTCGCGAATGCTCGGTCTTTCGCGTCGGCATAAACGGATTTTTCAGGTCACGGCCGATGTGTTGCTGATCTGGGCCGCGCTCAGCTTGGCCTTCATGGTCCGCTTGGGTGTTACCAGGGCGCTGGATACCATCGTAGCCCACGGCTGGCTGTATCTTTGTGCGCCTGCCGTGGCGATTCCGGTGTTCATCCGCTTCGGCATGTACCGTGCAGTGATGCGCTATTTCGGTAATGACGCCCTGGCCACCATTGGCAAGGCCGTCACGCTATCGTCCCTGTTACTGGCGCTTTTCGTGTACTGGTACAGCAACCATCAGGTGATCGTGCCGCGTTCGATCGTCTTCAACTATTGGTGGCTGAGCATGGTCATGATCGGCGGGTTGCGCCTGCTGATGCGCCAGTACTTCCTTGGTGACTGGTTCGGTGCCATTCGCCATATACCCTTTACCGCGCGCGATGATGGTTTGCCAAAAATCGCCATCTATGGCGCCGGCTCGGCAGGTAACCAACTGGTGGCAGCCCTGAGGCTGGGCCGGGCGATGCGGCCGGTGGCATTCGTCGATGACGACGCATCGCTTGCGGGGCGTTCGATCGCCGGCCTGACGGTGTACAAGTCCAATCATATCCGCCAAATGATGGAGGAAACCGGTGCCCAGGAGCTGTTGCTGGCAGTGCCATCAGCCAGCCGTGCACGGCGTCGGGAGATTCTCGCCGATCTAGAGCACTATCCGCTGCACGTACGCAGTGTGCCGGGTTTCATGGACCTGGCCAGTGGCCGGGTCAAGGTTGACGATATCCAGGAAGTGGATATCGCCGACCTGCTCGGTCGCGATGCGGTTCCGCCCGAAGCCAGCCTGTTGCAGCGCTGCATCACCGGCAAGGTGGTGATGGTGACGGGGGCCGGTGGCTCGATCGGCTCCGAACTGTGCCGGCAGATTATGCGCCTTGAGCCAACCACGCTGTTGTTGTTCGAGCACAGCGAGTTCAACCTTTATTGCATCCTCAACGAACTGGAGCAGCGTAGCCAGCAGGAGGCGCTTAGCGTGCGTTTGCTGCCGATCCTGGGGTCGGTACGCGACGCCGGCAAGCTGCTGCACATCATGCAAACCTGGCATGTCGAGACCGTCTATCATGCGGCCGCCTACAAGCACGTGCCGATGGTCGAGCACAACATCGCCGAAGGCGTGCTGAACAACGTCATGGGGACGCTGCATTCCGCGCAGGCGGCGATGCAGGCAGGTGTCGCCAACTTCGTGCTGATCTCCACCGACAAGGCCGTGCGCCCCACCAATGTCATGGGCAGCAGCAAGCGCCTGGCCGAGATGATCCTGCAGGCGCTGAGCCGGGAGAGCTCCCCGGTGCTGCTAGGCGACAATCACAATGTCTCGCAGATCAACTCCACCCGTTTCACCATGGTGCGCTTCGGCAACGTGCTGGGTTCTTCGGGCTCGGTGATCCCGTTGTTCCGCCAGCAGATCAAGGCCGGTAGACCGTTGACCGTGACCCACCCGAAGATCACCCGCTATTTCATGACCATCCCGGAAGCCGCGCAACTGGTGATCCAGGCCGGTTCCATGGGGCAAGGTGGCGATGTGTTCGTGCTGGACATGGGCGAGCCGGTGCGGATCGTCGAGCTGGCGGAGAAGATGATCCATCTCTCGGGCCTGAGCGTACGCAGTGAGCGCAACCCTGCGGGGGACATCGCCATCGAGTTCACTGGCCTGCGCCCGGGCGAGAAGCTCTACGAGGAGCTGCTCATCGGCGACAACGTCGAGGCCACTCGCCATCCGATGATCATGAGCGCCCATGAGGACCACCTGGCGTGGGAGGTGCTCAAGGAGCGCCTTGGCCAGCTGTTGGCAGCGGTAGCGGCGGATGATTACGGGCGGGTGCGCCAACTGCTGCGGGAAACAGTGAGCGGTTATGCACCCGATGGCGAAATCGTCGACTGGATCTACCAGCAGCGTCGCTTGGAGCCTTAGGAAAAAGCCCGGCTTGATGCCGGGCTTTTCTTTGCTTCAAAGCTTTGAATTATCTCGAAAAATACTCGCACCTTGAGCGGTTTGCCGTGGGCGGCACGGCCATCTACCGTAGCAGGGCAACCAAGGAAACGTTGCCTTTCAATCAGCCTCAAGGAGTGACCTCCATGCGTAACACTGTCCTGTCGTATCTGCTGCTCCCGCTTTTTACCTGCCTGTCCTTTTCGCTCAGCGCTGCCCCCAACAGCATGCCTGCCGAGCCGGTGCCGGCAGTGATGCCGGCCGAGCAGGCAAACAATCGGGTAGATCTGAACACGGCCGATGCGCAAACCCTGCAAAAAGCGCTGAACGGCATCGGTCAGGCCAAGGCACAGGCCATCGTCGCCTACCGTGAGGCCAACGGGCCGTTCACCTCCGTGGACGAACTGCTCGAGATAAAGGGCATAGGCAAAGCGCTGCTGGAGCGCAATCGTGACAAGCTGATGGTCGAGTAAAGCTGGCTGGAGCCGATCGGCACCCGGCTGGTCGGCTCTTGATGACGGCAGTGCTTATTTCAGCGGTCTTGCGCATCCTTGGCATCCGCCTCGGCATTGCGCTCGTGAACTTTCTTCAACTGTTCATCGGTCAACGGCAGTTTTTTCGCCGTATCACGCAGCATCATCAGTCCGCCAACGATCGAGCCAAGGGCGACGATGAGTATCAACCAGGCATACCAAGGCATCGGTGTTCTCCTGCAAACTGAAGATGACAGCACCAGCATGGCATTCGAACCATGGCCGTGCGCGATGGTTCAATTATAGGAGTGGCCCACTGCCAGGCCAATTCTCATGACCCGCGGCCTCCAAAGGCCATGCCACTTCGTTTACAATGCGCGCCGTTTACGACTTGCCAAGAGACCGCGCCCATGTCCGCCTGCCAGACGCCCCTGATCGTCGCCCTGGATTTCCCTACCCGTGACGCCGCCCTGAAGCTGGCTGACCAGCTCGATCCGGCGCTGTGCCGGGTAAAGGTCGGCAAGGAACTGTTCACCAGCAGCGCTTCGGGGATTGTCGAGACCCTGTGCAGCAAGGGTTTCGAAGTGTTCCTCGACCTCAAGTTCCACGACATCCCCAACACCACGGCGATGGCGGTCAAGGCTGCAGCCGAAATGGGCGTGTGGATGGTCAACGTGCACTGCTCCGGTGGCCTGCGCATGATGTCGGCCTGCCGTGAAGAGCTGGCCAAGCGCAGCGGCCCGCAGCCACTGCTGATCGGCGTGACCGTGCTGACCAGCATGGAGCGTGAGGACCTGGCGGGCATTGGCCTGGATATCGAACCGCAGGAGCAGGTATTGCGCCTGGCGGCACTGGCCGAGAAGGCCGGGATGGACGGCCTGGTGTGCTCCGCGCTGGAGGCACCGGCGCTGAAGGCAGCGCACCCGTCGCTGCAGCTGGTCACCCCGGGTATCCGCCCGGCGGGCAGTGCCCAGGACGACCAGCGCCGGATCCTGACCCCGCGCCAGGCGCTGGATGCAGGTTCCGACTACCTGGTGATCGGTCGCCCGATCAGCCAGGCAGCGGATCCGGCGCAGGCGCTGGCCGCTGTGGTCGCTGAAATCCGCGGCTGATTCGAGCCTGCCGGGGCTGCCTTGCAGCCCCGGGGTTTCAGACCTTCAACACCAGCTTGCCGAAGTTCTCTCCGCTGAACAGCTTGAGCAGCGTTTCCGGGAAGGTTTCCAGCCCCTCGACCACATCCTCCTTGCTCTTCACCTTGCCGCTGGCCAGCCAGCCGGCCATCTCCTGTGCGGCCTTGCCGTACTCCTTGACGTAGTCCATCACCACGAAGCCTTCCATGCGCGCACGGTTGACCAGCAGCGCCAGGTAGTTGGCCGGGCCTTTGACCGCTTCCTTGTTGTTGTACTGGCTGATGGCGCCGCAGATCACCACCCGCGCCTTGAAGTTCAGGCGCGACAGCACGGCGTCGAGAATATCGCCGCCGACGTTGTCGAAGTAGACGTCCACGCCCTTCGGGCATTCACGCTTCAGGCCCGCCAGCACGTCCTCGGCCTTATAGTCGATGACGCCGTCGAAGCCCAGTTCGTCGAGCAGGTACTGGCATTTCTGCGCGCCGCCGGCGATGCCGACCACGCGGCAGCCCTTGAGCTTGGCGATCTGCCCGGCAATGCTGCCCACCGCGCCTGCCGCACCGGAGATCACCACAGTGTCGCCGTCCTTGGGCTGGCCTACGTCGAGCAGGGCGAAGTAGGCGGTCATGCCGGTCATGCCCAAAGCGGAGAGATAGCGGGGCAGGGGGGCCAGCCGTGGGTCGATCTTGTGCAGGCCCTGGGGTTCGCCGGTGAAATAGTCCTGCACGCCCAGGGCGCCGCTGACGTGGTCACCGGGCTTGTAGTCCGGGTGCTGCGAGGCAACCACTTCGCCCACGCCCAGGGCACGCATCACCTGGCCCAGGCCTACTGGCGGGATATACGACTTGCCTTCATTCATCCAGCCGCGCATGGCCGGGTCGAGGGACAAGTACAGGTTCTTCACCTGGATCTGGCCCGCGCCGGGTTGGTCAGCCGGCACCTGCTCGAAGGTAAAGTCGTCGCGGCGCACGGCGCCAACCGGACGCTTTGCCAGCAGGAAACGGCGGTTGGTCTGGGGCATGGCGGATTCTCCTGAACAGGGTAAAAGGTGGCTGATGATCGGCTGTGATTATGTACTGCGTCACGCAAAATCACCGCAAACGATAGTAGTCCAACCGTGCCCCTGATGATGCTGCCCAGCCGGGAGGAGGGCTGACTAGACTCAGCCTCGACTCAATTTCTCCATGCAGGAGCCAGTGATGAGCATGACGTTCTCCGGCCAGGTAGCCCTGGTCACCGGTGGTGCGGCGGGTATCGGCCGGGCGACAGCCCAGGCGTTCGCTGCCCAAGGGCTGAAAGTGGTGGTGGCCGACCTCGACGCGGCCGGCGGCGAAGCCACCGTGGCGCTGATCCGCGAGGAGGGTGGCGAGGCCCTGTTCGTCGCCTGCGACGTGACCCGCGACAGCGATGTGCGCCGGTTGCACGAGCAGACCGTGCAGGCCTACGGCCGGCTGGATTACGCCTTCAACAATGCCGGTATCGAGATCGAGAAGGGCCGCCTGGCCGAGGGCAGCGAGGCCGAGTTCGACGCCATCATGGGCGTCAACGTCAAGGGCGTGTGGCTGTGCATGAAGTACCAGTTGCCGCTGCTGCTGGCCCAAGGCGGTGGCGCGATCGTCAATACCGCCTCGGTGGCGGGCCTGTCGGCGGCGCCGAAGATGAGCATCTATGCCGCGTCCAAGCACGCGGTGATCGGCCTGACCAAGTCGGCGGCGATCGAGTATGCGAAGAAGGGCATCCGGGTGAACGCGGTGTGCCCGGCGGTGATCGACACCGATATGTTCCGCCGCGCCTACGAGGCCGACCCGCGCAAGGCTGAGTTCGCCGCGGCGATGCATCCGGTTGGGCGCATCGGCAAGGTCGAGGAGATCGCTAGCGCGGTGCTGTACCTGTGCAGCGATGGCGCCGCGTTCACCACCGGGCACAGCCTGACCGTCGATGGCGGTGCACTGGCGATCTGATTGTCCGGTCAGCGCTGGGCGGGCGGGATCAATTATCTTGCTCGCCATTCAAACAGCTGCGCGATTCCTGTGGGAGCGGGTTTACCCGCGAACGGGCCGGCAAGGTTATCCACAACCGCCACGCCACCCCCGCACACCCCAGCAGCAACACCGTGCCGAATACGCTCAGCGCCAGGCGCGACCCCAACCTGTCGCTGAGCAAGCCGGTAAAGATCACCGGCAGGCTGAACCCCAGATACGCCAGCAAGAAGAACCCGGCACTGGCCCGGGTCTTCTCGCTGCCAGCGAGCTGGTTCACCGCGGCCAAGCCACCCAAGTAGATAAAACCGTAGCAGGCACTGCTGGCGGCAATCGCGCCCAGCAGCACGCCAGCCAGTTGACCGCTGTCGGCGCCCCAGGCCAGCAACCCATAGCTACAGGGCAGTATCAGCAGCCCGAGCAGCGTGGCCTGGGCGCTTGGCAGGCGGCGCGCCATGGGCTGGAACGGCAGCCCGCAACTGATCACGCAAAAGGTCGAGAACCCCGACCAGGCACTCAGGCCGTGTTGGCGCAGGATCCCCGGCAGCAGGGCGATCACCAGGCCGACACAGGCCCACGCCAGCAGGATCGCCATGCCATAGGCCAGGCTACCGGCGGGGTAGCAGGGCAGCCGCAGCATGGCGCTGCGCTGCGCCGGGCGTGGGTCGGGCAGGCGCCACAGCAACAGCACGGCGATGCCCGCGAGCAACAGTTGCAGATGAAAGCTTGCCGGTGCCAGGGTGGGCCCGCGCAGCAGGCACAGGCTGGTCAGCGCCGCGCCCAGGCCGAAGCCCAGCGAGGTGCTGGCCGTGACCCAACTGGCGGCGCGGCCGCTGTCGCTGCCCGCCATCAGTTCGCTCATGTACGCGGTGGCCGTGGCCGATGCCAGCCCGGTACCCAGCCCCAGGAGCATGCGCGCGGCACCCAGTGCCTCCAGGCTTGGGAACAGCAGCATGATCAGCGTGGCGAGCATCGACAGAGCCAGTGCGGCGATGATCAGCGGGCGTCGCCCGACCCGGTCGGCCAGCCCGCCAAGGGCCAGCAGCACCGGCAGTACGCCGAGCACATAGCCGGAGAAGGCCACGGCGGTGGCCGCGGCGCCACGCCCGGCGAGTTCGGCGTAGGTGATGTACAGCGGTGCCTGCAGGTTCACCGCGAGGGTGATCAGGCACAACGCGAAGGCCAGCAGGGCCGGGGCATGGCGGGTGGGCATGGGGTCATCCGTCAAAGGGTGGAGTGTCTGTCGGCAGCATCGAGGCTATGGGGTTGCCCAACAAGGCACAGTCCCCAGGCATTTGTGATTAACTGTTCGCCCGAAATCAGCAAACACTTGCCATGCACCTGAATCTGGATCGCCTGCAGCCAACGCCCCTGGTCCAGCAACTGACCGAACAGTTGCAAGCCTGGATCGAACAGCAACGCCTGCGCCCCGGCGCCCGCCTGCCGTCGATCCGCACCCTGGCCAAGGCCCAGGCGGTGAGCGCGTCCTGCGTGATCGAGGCCTACGACCGCCTGGTGGCCAGCGGCTGGCTGGTGGCGCGGCACGGTGCCGGGTTTTTCGTTGCCGAACGCAAGCCGGGGCAGCAGGCGGATGCCGGCAGCGCCTGGGGTGAGGCCATCGATGGCAGCTGGCGCTTGTTCGGCGAAGGCCATGAGGCGCTGCTCAAGCTCGGCTGTGGCTGGCTGCCGGTGGCCTGGCGCGCCGAGGCGGAACTGGCGCAGGCCGTGCGCCAGGTCAGCCGCGGCGAGCCCGAGGCACTGTTCGACTACTGCCCGCCGCTGGGCCTGGCCAGCCTGCGCCTGCAACTGCACAAGGGCCTGGCGCGGCTCGACATCAGTGCCGAGCCCGAGCGCATCCTCACCACCCAGGGCATCAGCCATGCCCTCGACCTGCTGGTACGCACCCTGCTGGCGCCGGGCGACACAGTGCTGGTGGAGCGCCCCGGCTACTACAACCTGTTCAACCTGCTGCGCCAGCACGGCGTGCGGATGCTCGAAGTGCCACGCACGCCCACCGGGCCAGACGTTGCCGAACTCGAGCGGCTGCTGGTCGAGCACCGGCCACGCTGCCTGTTCACCAACAGCCTGTACCAGAACCCCACCGGCACCAGCCTGACCCCAAAGGTCGCCTATCGCCTGCTGGAACTGGCCCGCGAGCATGACCTGCGGATCATCGAGGACGACCTCTACGCCGACTTCCAGGAAGGCCCGGCCACCCGCCTGGCCACCCTCGACAGCGAGCAGCGGGTGATCTACCTGGGCAGCTTCTCGAAAACCCTCAGCAGTTCGCTGCGGGTGGGCTACGTGGTCGCGGACCCTGCGCTGATCGCCCGCCTGGCCGAGTTGAAGATGGTCAGCGGCATCGGCACCTGCCGCTTTGCCGAGCAGGTGATCGGCCAGATGCTTGCCAATGGCAGCTACCGCAAGAGCATCCAGCGCCTGCGCGTGCGCCTGGGGCAGCACATGGCCAAGCTCCTCGGGCAGCTGGAGGCGTGGGGCTGGGAGGTGTTGTGCGAACCCTGCGGCGGCATGTTCGTCTGGGCCCGCTCGCCTGGGCGCGACTTTGCCGGGCTGGAGCGCCTTGCGCTGGAGCATGCCGTGCTGCTCACGCCCGGCAGCGCCTTCGACCCCCAGGGGCGGGCATGTGACTGGTTGCGCATCAATGTCGCCTACGGACAGGACGTCCGCGCCCAGGCGTTCCTCCGACACGCGGGGCGACCTCCAGCGGCCTGAAAGCGACACGTTCATAGCTAAATGACACCATTCTGGCGCCAGGCTCTTGTGAGGTGGCCGCCGCGATTGTCACTCTTGCCTCTCGGAAAAGCCCGACAAGGCAGAGGGGAATCGGTGATGGCGGTGACCAAGCACGGCGTTCTGGCCAACCTGGGCATGGCCCGCAAGCTCGGCCTGGGCTTCGCCTTGGTGCTGCTGCTGACGTTGCTGGTGGCGGCCATTGGCGTATACGCGCTGTTCAGCGTAGGCCAGCGCTTCGACGGCTTGCGCCAGATGGCCCAGTTCAATACCGACCTGCTGCGCCTGCGCCAGCACGAGCAGGCGTTCGCCCTGCGCTCCGATATCAGCGAAGCCGATGTGCTGCGCGCTGGCCTGCAGGGCCTGGTCGAACGCGCCCGTGGCCTGCCGGGGCTGGCCTCGACCGAAGGCGAACTCGGCGCCTACGGCCAGGCGTTCGACCAGTTCGTCCAGGCGGTACAGGGCAAGGAGCTGGCGCTGGACATGGCCAGCTGGTCGGTGTCCAGCGTGGCCAACAACCTCGATGTGTTGCAGGCCGGCCTGGCCGATGACGGCACCTACACCCTCAAGCAATCGCAAGGCCAGCAGGGCGGCGAGTTTCTCGAACAGGCCGGCCAGGTGGCGCAGGTGTCACGGCTGATGCTGCAGGCCATGGACGAGGCCCGGGTGCGCCTGGAACAGAGCCGCAAGGGCGGCGAGGTGGGCCAGGGGCGCATTGCCCAGACTGTGGAGGCGGCCAGCCTGGTCGAGCAGCTCAAGGGCGCGGTGAGCGATGCCGGTTACCAGAGCGTGCTGGGCGAGGTGGCCGGGCATATCGCCAGCTTCTCCGACAAACTCAATGAATACACCGACCTGCTGGCTCAGGAACAAGGCATCAAGGCCCAGCTGCAGGCCCGCGCGGAACAGGTCACGGCGCGGGTCGACCAGGCCTACAGCGCACAGGAACAGGCGATGCAGGCCGAGCTTGCGCGCAATGCCGTGGCCATCGCCGCCGCCACCGCGCTGGCGCTGCTGGTCGGGGTGCTGGCGGCCTGGCTGATCACCCGTGCCGTGGTCGCGCCGCTCAAGCGGGTGATCATTCGTGCCCGGCGCATCGCCGCCGGTGAGCTGGCCATCGAGGCCGAGGCGCCGCGCAGGGACGAGGTCGGGCAGTTGTTGCAGGCCATGCAGCAGATGGCCGAGGGCTTGTCCGGTGTGGTCAGCGGCCTGCAACAGGGCATCGAGCAGTTGGCCGGCAGCGCCCAGGCGTTGTCTGCCGTGACCGAGCAGACCAACCGTGAAGTCGGCAGCCAGAAGGACGAGACCGAGCAGGTGGCCACCGCCATGCAGCAGATGACCGCCACCGTGCATGATGTGGCGCGCAATGCCGAGCAGGCGGCCGAAGCGGCCCAGGCTGCAGACGACAAGGTCGAGTCCGGCCAGCAGGTGGTGCGCCAGAGCATGCAGCGCATCGAGCAGCTCGCCGCCGCCGCCGAGACCGCCAGCTGCGGGATCGACAGCCTGAGTGCCGAGATCCATACCATCGGCGACGTGCTGGAGGTCATCAAGAGTGTCGCCGAGCAGACCAACCTGCTGGCGCTCAATGCCGCCATCGAGGCCGCTCGCGCCGGTGAGCAGGGGCGTGGTTTCGCCGTGGTGGCCGATGAAGTGCGCGCCCTGGCGCGGCGTACCCGTCAGTCCACTGAAGAGATCGAGCGCCTGGTGGCCAGCCTGCGTGGCAATGCTCAGCAGTCGGTGACGCAGATCCGTGGCAGTACCGAGCTGGTGCGCCTGGCGGTGGCCGATGCGCTGCAGACCGAAAGTGCGCTGGGCAGCATTGCCGCGGCGGTGTCGTTGATCCAGCAGATGAACCAGCAGATCGCCGCGGCGGCCGAGCAGCAAAGCTCGGTGGCCGAGGAGATCAGCCGCAGTGTCACGCAGATCCGCGGCAGCGCCGATCAGGCGGCGCTGGCGATGGAGGACAACGCCCGCTCAAGCGTCGAGCTGGCGCGGCTGGGGGATGACCTGAAGGGGATGGTGGGGCATTTCCGACTGTGATTGCCTGTGGTGACCCTATCGCGGGGCAAGCCCGCTCCCACGCAGTGGACTGGTGTGGGGGCGGGCTTGCTCCGCGATAGCGTTGTCAGCCTTTGCGCGGGCTGAGGATAAGCAAGGTCAGCACCCCCGCCACAATCCCCCAGAACGCCGACCCGATCGAGAACAGGGTGAACCCCGATGCTGTCACCATGAAGGTGATCAGTGCCGCCTCACGCTCGCGAACCTCGCCCATGGCCACGCTCAGGCCATTCATGATCGACCCGAACAGCGCCAGCGCGGCGATCGACAGCACCAGCTCCTTGGGCAGGGCACCGAACAGCGCCGCCAGGGTGGCGCCGAAGATACCGGCGATACCGTAGAAGATCCCGCACCAGACCGCAGCGGTGTAGCGCTTGCGCGGGTCCTCATGGGCGTGCGGCCCGGTGCAGATGGCCGCGCTGATGGCCGCCAGGTTGACCCCGTGGGAACCGAAGGGCGCCAGCAGCAGCGAAGCAAAGCCGGTGGCCGAGATCAGCGGCGAGGCCGGCACCTGGTAGCCGTCGGCGCGCAGCACGGCGACCCCGGGCATGTTCTGCGAGGTCATCGCCACCACGAACAACGGGATGCCGATGCTGATGGTCGCCGCCAGCGAGAAGCTGGGCGTGGTCCACACCGGGGTGGCTACCTCGAGCTGGAAGCCGCTGAAGTCCAGCAGGCCCAGCGCGCCGGACAGCGCGGTGCCCACCAACAGCGCGGCCAGCACGCAGTAACGCGGCGACAGGCGCTTGACCAGCAGGTAACTGAAGAACATGCCCAGCACCAGCACGGTACGGTGCTGGGCGGCGACGAAGATCTCGCTGCCGATCTTGAACAGGATGCCCGCCAGCAAGGCAGAGGCCAGCGACGCGGGGATGCGCCTGACCAGCCGTTCGAAGCTGCCGGTGAGCCCGCAGATCAGCACCAGCACGGCGCAGGTGATGTAGGCGCCGATGGCCTCGCCGTAGCTCACGCCACCTAGGCTGGTGATCAGCAGTGCCGCGCCGGGCGTCGACCAGGCCACCGTGATCGGCGTGCGGTAGCGCAGCGACAGGCCGATGCTGCACACCGCCATGCCGATCGACAGCGCCCAGATCCACGACGAGATCTGCGCGCTGGTCAGGCCCGCCGCCTGGCCGGCCTGGAACATCAGCACCAGCGAGCTGGTGTAACCGGTGAGCATGGCGATGAAACCGGCGACTACCGCCGAGGGGGAGCTGTCTGCCAGCGGGCGCAGGGGCACGGTGGTGGCATCGGTCATAGGGTGAATTCCTTGTACAGGTGTAAGCATTTTTTTCAGGCTACCGTGCCATGGCTTGATCCTTGCCATACAGCAGGCATTGCATTTAGCCGTACAGTCGCCAACTATTGGCCACGGTTCTGCAACTGCGTGAAAGGGGAGGGGCGATGTACAAGGTGTATGGCGATTACCAATCGGGCAACTGCTACAAGGTCAAGCTGATGCTCAGCTTGCTGGGCCGCCCGTACGAGTGGCAGGCGGTGGACATTCTCAAGGGCGAGACCGAAACTCCCGAGTTCCTGGCCATGAACCCCAATGGCAAGGTGCCGGTACTCAAGCTGGAGGATGGCACCTGCCTGTGGGAGTCCAACGCCATCCTGAACTTCCTCGCCGATGGCAGCGAGTTCCTGCCCAGCGAGCCACGCCTGCGCACCCAGGTGCTGCAGTGGCAGTTCTTCGAGCAGTACAGCCATGAGCCCTATATCGCAGTGGCGCGGTTCATCCAGTTCTACCTGGGGCTGCCGGACGAGCGACTGGAGGAATACAAGGGGCTGCACAAGGGCGGCTACAAGGCGCTCAAGGTGATGAACAAACAGCTGGAGATGACGCCGTACCTGGTCGGCGACCAGTATTCGATTGCCGACGTGGCGTTGTATGCCTACACCCATGTGGCGCATCAGGGTGCGTTTGATCTTTCTGCCTATCCGGCAGTTCAAGCCTGGCTGGCGCGCGTGGCCAGCCATCCGCGGCATGTGCCGAT